>CAADGM010000160.1 GCA_900696535.1 uncultured Planctomycetota bacterium | reverse complement strand
GAAGTCCAGCACCTGCACGCCGGCGAGTGCACCGGCGGCGGCTTCTCCCGTCACCGGTGTTGCAGCCGAGCGGCGACGAACGCGACGCGTCGACATTGAGTCACGCTTGATTTTAGAGTAATCCTAGACGAAGATCGTGCCGCTGTGCTGCGACCATAGCCACGGGTTCGGTCCAGGCCGGACCAGGGCGCATAGCACCGCGATCAGGCTTGCGCATCCCGCCGGGGCGAGGCCGGTTCACTGGAGGACGAGAGATGAACACGATCACGCGAGCGTTCGCACTCATGCTGGCCGTGATCGGTCTCGCGCTGCCGCTGGCTAGCCCGGCGCAGCAGCCGACCGCCGCCAATCCGATCGTGTTGAAGAAGGCCGAATTCGGCGCGCCGTCGCTGACGCGAACGGCGCTGTCGATGTGGTGGGCAAAGGAACTCGAGCAGCGCAGCCACGGCCGGGTCAAGGTCCAGTACTTCCCGTCCGACTCGCTGGTCAAGGCGAGCGACGTCTTCGAGGCCACGCGCTCGGGCGTCATCGACATCGGCATCTGGGTCCAGGCCTACAACCCGGCCGTCTCCCCGCTGTCGGGGGTGTTCACGCTGCCGGGCATCAGCCCGAACTTCAGGCCCGCGGTGCTGGCGGCCACCGACCTGATGTTCGGACCCGAATTTCCCTACTTCCGCGACGAGCTGCGCAAGCTGGGCGTCGAGCCGCTGTACGTCTGGGGCGTGGCGGACCAGGAACTGATCGGCACCAAGCCGATGCCCAACCTCGCGGCGCTCAAGGGGCTCAAGGTGCGCGTGATCGGGCGCGAGTGGCCCAAGCTGATCAGCGAGTTCGGGGCGGTGCCGGTGACGCTGCCCTGGCCCGAGGTGTACGAGGCGCTGGGGCGCGGCACGCTCGACGCGAACATGGGTTTCGTGACCGCCAACTGGGACAGCAAGCTCTATGAGGTGGCCAAGTACCACACGCGCGCCCAGCTCGGGGCTTCGGCCGGACCGCTGGCGATCATGAACAAGGCGAGCTGGGACAAGCTGCCCGAGGACGTGAAGACGATCGTCCGCCAACTGGCCCGCGAGTACCCGGCGAAACTCGCCGAGCTGTACGAGAAGGACGTCGACAAGGCGATCCGGGAGATGCAGGCCAAGGGCGTGAAGTTCGAGAGCTGGCCCGCGGCCGATCGCGCGCAGCTGCAATCCGCCATGGAGGCGCTGTGGCAAGGCTGGGCGAACGAGCTGCAGGCCAAGGGGCTGCCGGCACGCGAGGCGCTGAGCCACTACCGGGCACTGCTGAAGAAGCACACGCCGTGAATCTGCTCGTCTCGTACGAGCGGACGCTGGCGCGCAGCCGGCGCCTGCTCGCGCTGGGCTCGAACCTCGCACTGCTCGCCATCATGGCTGGTGTCAGCATCGACACGCTGCTGCGCTACTTCGCCAACCGGCCGGTCGCCGGCATGCTCGAGGGGGTCGAACTGCTGCTTGTGTTCGCGGTGTTCGCCGGTCTGGCGCAGACGCAGGCCGACGGCGGGCACATCGCGATCGAGGCGTTCACCGAGCGGCTGCGTGGCCGCTCGCTCGCCTTCGTGCGTGCGCTCACCGCAGCGCTGGCGTTGGCGCTGTTTGCGGCCATGACCTGGGCCACCGGCGCCTACGCCTGGCGCAGCTGGCAGATGGGCGAGTACTCGGCCGGCCTGATCGCGTTTCCGATCTATCCGTCGCGCTTCGTCGTCGCATTCGGCTGCTTCTTTCTCTGCCTGCAGCTGCTGCAGATGCTGCTGTCGGCGCTGCGCCGCTTATTCGGCGGCGCCCTCGAGCCGCAGTGAGTTCGCTCGCGGTCGCCGCGGCCGCGATGGCCGCGCTGCTGTTGCTGCTCGCCCTCGGCCTGGAGATCGCCTACAGCCTGGCCCTGGTCGGCGCAGTCGGGTTGCTGGTGCTCGGCGGCCAACAGGCCGTGATCGGCTCGCTGGCCACCATTCCATACAGCAACGTCGCCAGTTTCACGCTGGTCGTGCTGCCCATGTTCGTGCTGATGGGCGAGCTGGCGGTGGCCGGAGGGATGGCGCAGCAGGCCTATGCCGCAGCGCGCGCCTGGCTCGGACGGTTGCCGGGAGGGTTGATGATGACCGGCATCGGCGCCAGTGCGGTGTTCGGTGCGGTCTCGGGCTCCAGCGTCGCGGCCACCGTCACCGTGGGTCGGGTGTCCATCGCGGAGATGCGGCGCTACGGCTACGACGGTGGGCTGGCCGCCGGGACGGTGGCGGCGGCGGGAACTCTGGCGGCGCTGATTCCGCCGAGCGCACTGGCGGTCTTCTACGCGCTCGTGACCAACGAATCGATCAGCCGCATGCTGATGGCCGGGCTCGTGCCCGGGCTGCTGAGCACGGCACTGTTCATGACCACGGCCTACCTGATCGCCCGCGCCCGCCCGGCGCTGGCGCCGCCGGTGCGCGAGCCGATCCGCTGGCGGGAGCGGTTGGCCGTACTGCGCATGACGGGACCCTTCGGCGTGCTCGTGCTCGTCGTGCTCGGCAGCATCTATTCGGGTCTGGCCACCGCGACCGAGGCATCGGCGCTGGGTGCGCTCGCAGCACTGGCGCTGCTCGCGCTGGCGCGCAGGTTGTCCTGGGCCGGGCTGAACGCAGCGCTGGCGGCCACCACCCGCATCAGTTGCATGATCTTCATGATCATCATCGGCGGCATGCTGTTCAGCCGCTTCCTGGCCTTCTCCGGCATCACGCTGGGGCTCGGCGAGTTCATTCGCGGCCTGCAGCTCTCGCCGCTGGCGGTGGTGCTGGTGATGATGGCGATCCTGACCGTGCTCGGCATGTTCATCGACCCGGTGGGCATGATCATGCTGACGCTGCCGTTCTTCTTCCCGATCGTGAAGGAGCTGAGGCTCGACCCGATCTGGTTCGGCGTGCTCGTCGTGCTGCAGGCCGAGCTCGGGGTGATCACGCCGCCGATCGGCGTGCACCTGTTTGTTGTCAAGCAGATCACGCCGGACGTGCCGCTGGGCCGCATCATCCTCGGCAGCCTGCCCTACCTCGCGACCCAGATCCTCGTGCTCGCGCTGGTGATCGCCTTCCCCGGCATCGCGCTGTGGCTGCCCCAACGCATGCCGTGAGCACGCACGTTTGCTCGCCGCCGTAGCGCGCAAAGCGGGTCGACGGCCCGCGGTGGCCCGCCGGCCTCGAGCTGCAGCGGCTGCAACGGCCACGCGTACGACTACGCACCGTACGGTCGGACGCCAGTCCGGCACGGGGCGCCTGCCGCGCGCGACCACACGGCGAGCACTGCGCCGCCCCCGCGCAGGCGGCGCCGGGGATCGTGCGTCGTCTGCGGGCGCTGCGGCGCCATGCGGTCGGTTTCAGTTCTTGTAATGCATGAACCCAGTCAGCGGCACCCAGCGTCCGTTCTGGATCTGCGCGAGGAAGCTCTGCCGCGACGCCAGGTGATCGGTCGGCGTGAACGAGATCGGCGGCGTGCCGAAGATGTTCTTGTAGTCGCGGATCTTCTCCAGCCCCGCGACGAACGCGCCGACCGTGAGTTCCCGCCCGGCGTTGGTCAGGCCCATGCCGGTGGTCGCGATCAGCATGTAGCCGACCACGGCTTCGAACGACGGATCCTGGTTGTACTTGGTCTTGTAGCGCTTGATCCAGTCGAGCAGCTGCGGCGAGGCCCCGTCGGCGTACGGGATCGGCGTCATGCCGCTAGCGTACAGCCCCTCGGTGATGTCCTTGCCGAGCGCGGCGACCGCCGACGAGTACGCGGCCTGGCTCGTCAGGAAGGTGGGCTTCCAGTCGAGGTTGCGCGCCGCGGTCATCGCGCCGAGCGTCTCGCGCACGACCGTGCTCATGACCACCAGTTCGGCACCATCCGCCTTCAGCCGCGCGATCTGGCTGGAGAAGTCGGTCGCGCCGCGCTTGTAGCTGGTCGTCGACACGGGCTTGAGCCCGCTCTCGGCGAGCTGGTCCTGCGCCGCCTTCAGGATGTCGGCGCCGAACTCGTCGTCCTGGTACAGCACGCCCACGCGGGTGAAGCCCTTGGCCTTCAGCAGGTACTTCAGGCTGGTGCGCACGTCGTCGTAGTAGGGCGTGAAGTACGCGAACTTCAAGTGGTCGAAGGGCAGCGCGAAGATGTCGGACGGGCTGACCGGGAACAGGTGCGGCAGCCCGCGTTTGAGCACCATCGGCATCGTCGCGGCGCCGGTCACCGTGCCCAGCGAGCCGACCATCGCGAAGATCTGGTCGCGCGTCAGCAGCTTCTGCGTGACCAGCACCGCCTTCTTCGGGTCGTAGCCGGAGTCCTCGATCACCAGGCGCAGCTTGCGCCCATGGATGCCGCCGGACGCGTTGGCCTCGTCGACGGCCATCTCCATGCCGGTGCGCAGCGCGTTGCCCCAGGTCGCGAGTGGCCCGCTGAAGTCCAGGTACGTGCCGAGCACGATCTCGTTGTCGCTCACGCCCTGGGTCTGGGCTGCTGCCGACCCGGCCCCGAGCAGCGCCGCCGACGCGACCACGGTCGCCAGCACACGCCTAGCAGTCTTCCACCTCATCTGTCCGTCCTCCGTCTAGGGGTTGTCGACCGCGACCCCGGCCGCCTGCGTGCCGGGGGTCGCCTGCGCACCGGAATCGCCCGCGTACATCGCGTCGATCAGCGCCTTGTGCCGGCGTGCGACCACGCCGCGCTTGAGCTTGAGCGTCGGCGTGAACTCCTCGTCCTCGGTGGTGAGCTGCACGTCGATCAGCCGGAACTTCTTGATCTGCTCGACCCGCGCGAAGCGCGCGTTGACCGCCTCGACCTCGGCCGCGATCAGCGCCTGGATGCGCTCGTGCGCGCACAGGCTCGCGTAGTCGGTGAACGGGATCGCGTGGTCCTGCGCGTAGCGCAGCACGTTGTCGTAGTCGATCATCACCAGCGCGGTCAGGTACGGACGCGCGTCGCCGATCACCACCGCGTCGGTCACGTACGGGCTGAACTTCAACTCGTTCTCGATTTCCGACGGCGACACGTTCTTCCCGCCCGAGGTGATGATGATGTCCTTCAGCCGGTCGACGATGCGGATGAAGCCGTCCGCGTCGATGCGGGCGATGTCGCCGCTGTGCAGCCAGCCGTCGACCACCGCCTCCGCGCTCTTCGCCGGGTTGTTCCAGTAGCCGCGGAACACGTGCGGGCCGCGGATCAGCAACTCGCCCGAGGCGCTCAGCCGGATCTCGGTGCCGGGCAGCGCGACCCCGACGGTGCCGTGCCGGCGCACGCCCGGCGGCGGCAGCGAGGCGACGCCGGCGACCTCGGTCATCCCGTAGGCCTGCATCATGTCCAGGCCGAGCGCCAGGCACCAGCGGATCAGCTCCGGCGCGACCGGCGCGGCGCCGGTGGTCACGTAGCGCGCGCGCTCCAGCCCGATCAGCTTGCGCGTGCGGTGCAGCACGGTGCGGTCGGCCAGCGCATGCGCCAGGCGCAGCCACGCCGGCGGCACGCGCCCTTCCGCGCGCAGCCCGGCAACGCGGTCCGCGACCGCGAACGCCGCCCGGAACGCGAACCGCTCCAGCGCGGTGCCGTCCTGTGCGGCGATCGTCACGCGCGCGTGGAACTTCTCCCAGATGCGCGGCACCGCGAAGAACACCGTCGGCGACAGTTCGCGCAGGTTCTGCGCCATCGTGTCGGCGTTCTCGGCGAAGTTGACCACCGCGCCGGCGAAGATCGGCCGCAGCACGCTGATCAGCCGTTCGGCGATGTGGCTGAGCGGCAGGAACGACAACAGCTCGTCCTGCGGGGTCAGCGGCATCACCCGGTGCAGTGCCGCGGCCTGGAACACCAGGTTCGCGTGCGTCAGCATCGCGCCCTTCGGCGGCCCGGTGGTGCCGGAGGTGTAGATCAGGATCGCGGTGTCGTCGGGCGCGACCGCCTGCGCGCGCGCGATCCACTGCGCGGCTTCCGCCTGCGGCCGCTGCGCGCCGGCGTCCACGAAGTCGGCGAAGCTGGTCACCATCGGGTCGCGGAAGTCGCGCAGGCCCTCCATGTCGAACACGACGATGCGCCGCAGCGCCGGCACCCTCTCGCGCACCTGCAGCACCTTGTCCAGCTGCTCCTCGTTCTCGACGAAGATCAGCTGCGCACCGCAGTCGTCGAGCACGTAGGCCACCTGCTCGGCCGCGTTGGTCGCGTAGATCCCCACCGAGATCCCGCCCGAGGTGATCACTGCCAGATCGGCGAAGAACCACTCCGGGCAGTTTTCGGCCAGGATGCAGACGCGGTCGCCCGGCGCGAAGCCGGCGGCGGCCAGCGCCAGCGCGACGCGCCGCACCTGCTCGCCGTACTCGGCCCAGGTAATCGGACGCCACAGCCCGCGCAGCTTGTGGCGCAGCGCGACGCGATCGGCGCGCAGCCGCACCGCGGCCAGGAACGCCGCGGCCAGCGTCGACGTCGGCGTCGGCTCGATCTCCTGGCCGCGGCCGTAGCGCGCCCAGTCGGCGCCGGCCGTGTCGGGGTGCGTCAGCGCCACAGCTTGGTCCTCTTCCAGCGGCGCGCGGTGCGCGCGCCCGGCTCCTTGACACCGAGGTAGAACTCGCGGATGTCGGGCTTGGCCGCGAGTTCGCGCGCCGAGCCCTTCATCACGATGTGGCCGACCTCGATCACGTAGCCGTAGTCGGCGACTTCCAGCGCCTTGTGTGCGTTCTGCTCGACCAGCAGGATCGTGGTGCCGGCCTCGGTGCTGATGCGGCGGATGATCGCGAAGATCTCGCTGACGAGCCGCGGCGACAGCCCGAGCGACGGCTCGTCCAGCAGCAGCAGCTTCGGCCGCGCCATCAGCGCACGCGCGATCGCGAGCATCTGCTGCTCGCCGCCCGATAGCCCCTGCGCCGGCTGCTCGGCGCGCTCGCGCAGGATCGGGAACCACGCGTACATCTGCGCGAGGTCGGCGCGCATCTGGTCGCGGTCGCGCCGGGTGTACGCGCCCATCTGCAGGTTCTCGCGCACCGTCAGCAGCGGGAATACCTCGCGCCCTTCGGGCACGTGCGCAAGCCCCAGGGCGACGATCGCGTCGGGCTCGCGGCCGACTAGGCTGTGCCCGGCGAAGGTGATCGTGCCCTTGCGCGGCTCGACGAAGCCCGAGATCGACTTCAGCACGGTCGACTTGCCCGCGCCGTTCGAGCCGAGCAGCGTGACGATGCTGGCCTCGGGCACGTCCAGGCTGACGCCCTGGATCGCCAGCACCGGGCCGTAATAGGCCTCGACGTTGCGCAGCGCGAGCAGCGGCACGGACACCTCAGCCCCCGAGGTAGGCGTCGACCACGCGCGCGTCGGCCATGATCGGCGCGGGCGCACCGACCGCGAGCACCGCGCCGCGGTCCATCGCGAGCACGCGGTCCGACACCAGGTCGACCAGCCGCATGTCGTGTTCGATCAGCACGACGGTGATGCCGAGGTCGTCGCGGATATCGCGGATCCAGAACGACATGTCCTCGGTTTCCTCGGCGTTGAGCCCCGACGACGGCTCGTCGAGCAGCACGAGCCGCGGCTCGGCCGCGAGCGCACGGCCGATCTCGACCACCTTGCGCACGCCGTAGGCGAGTGCCCCCACGGTGGTGTCGCGATGCGCCTGCAGGTCGAGCAGCTCGATGATCTGCTCGACCTTGTCGCGGTGCGCGACCTCGGCGCGGCGGTTGGCGCGCGTGAAGAACAGCTCCGACAGCGGCGCCGCGCGCGCGCGGCAGTGCCGGCCGACGAGCAGGTTGTCGAGCACGGTCGAGCGCTCGAACAGCTCGATGTTCTGGAAGGTGCGTGCGACGCCCAGCGCCGCGACGCGGTGCGGCGGCACGCGGGTGATGTCCTGTCCGTCGAGCAGGACCTGCCCGGCGTCGGCGTCGTAGACGCGGCTGATCAGATTGAACAGCGTGGTCTTGCCGGCGCCGTTCGGACCGATGATCGTGAAGATCTCGCCGGGTTCGACCGTGAGGCTCACGTCGCGCACCGCGCGGATGCCGCCGAAGCTGCGCGCGAGGCGGTGCGTCTGGAGCAGGCTCATCGCAGCTGCTCGGACTTGTGGAACGACCGCTGTCGCCGGAAACTGCCGCGGCGGTAGAAGGGGAACAGATCCAGGTAGGTCTTGATCCGGACCCAGCGCCCGTACAGGCCGCGCGGCTCGAACAGCATGAAGCCCACCATCAGCAGCCCGTAGACGCCCGCGTCCAGCCCCGACTGCAGCGACGAGCTCAGCCCAAGCGTGTCGCGCAGCACGATCACGAACTGCGGCAGCATTACAATGAACGCGGCGCCGAGCACTGCGCCATGCAGCGCGCCCAGCCCGCCGACCACCACCAGCACGAGCAGCTCGACCGAGGTCATGATCGTGAACTGGTCCGGCGTGATGAAGACGATCTTGTGCGCGTACAGCGCGCCGGCCAGCCCGGTGAGCACGGCGCTGACGACCAGCGCCGCGGCCTTGTAGCGCGCGAGGTGCACGCCCAGGCTCTGCGCCGACACCTCGCTGTCGCGGATCGCGGTCCACGCGCGCCCGGTGCGCGAGCGCAGCAGGTTGGCGGCGCCGAGCAGCACCAGCGCGAGCACGGCGAGCGCCAGGTAGTAGAACTGCCACTCGGCGTCGAGCGTCAGCGCGCCGATGCTGATGCTGTCGACCGTCAGGCCGTGGTTGCCGCCGGTGAGCGTCCCCCAGCGCATCAGCACCTCCTCGACGATGAACGCGAACGCGAGCGTGCCGATCGCCAGGTAGATCCCCGCGAGCCGCGCGGTCGCCCACGCGAGCACCAGGCTGAGCACGCCGGCAACCGCCCCCGCCGCGGGCAGCGTGAGTGCGAACGGCAGCCCGCGCGCGCGCAGGATCGCCTCGGTGTACGCCCCCACCGCGAGGAAGGCGGCGTGACCGAGCGAGATCTGGCCGGCGTAGCCCATCAGCAGCATCATGCCGACGCCGGCGATCGCGTAGATCGCGACGAAGCTCAGCTGCGCGAGCACGTACTCGCCCAGCACCGCCGGCGCGAGCAGCGCTGCCGCCACCAGCAGCGCGTACGCGAGCGCGGCGCCGCAGTGGTCGAACAGGCGGATCGCCTGCTCGTAGCTGGTGCGCATCGGCACGTTCATGCGCTCAGACCTTCTTCGCGACCGACGCGCCGAACAGTCCCTGCGGCCGCACCGCGAGCACCAGCAGCAGCAGCACGTAGGCGGCGACGTCCTTGAAGCCCTCGGGCAGATAGAAGCCCGCCAGCGCCTCGACGACGCCGATCACCAGCCCGCCGACGATCGCGCCCGGGATCGAGCCGAAGCCGCCGAGCACGGCCGCCGGGAACGCCTTGAGCCCGATGAAGCCCATGTTCACGTGGACGAAGGCGATCGGCGCGAGCAGCACCCCGGCAAGTGCGGCGGTGGCGGCGGCGATCGCCCAGATCAGCGACAGCATCGACTTCACCGGGATGCCGACGTGGAAGGCGGCGAGCTGGTTCTGCGAGGTCGCCTGCATCGCGACGCCGAGCCGCGTGTAGCGGAAGAACGCGTACAGCACGACGATCAGCGTGAGCGTCGCAGCCATGATCGCCAGGTACTCGGAGCCGATCGCGACGTCGCCGAGCCGCGTGGTACCGCGTGCGTACGGGGCGGGGATCGCATGCGTGTCGCTGCCCCAGGCCGGCAGCATCGTCACGATGCTGCGCAGCACGAAGCCGACGCCGATCGTGATGATCACGATCGCGAACACCGGCTCGCCGACCATCGGGCGCAGCACCAGGCGGTCGAGCAATGCGCCGACCAGCGCCAGGCACAGCACCGCCAGCACCAGCCCGACCGCGAACGGCAGGCCGAGCAGCACGATGAAGGTGTAGCCGAGGAACGCGCCGAGCATCATCAGGTCGCCCTGCGCGAAGTTGACGATCTCGCTCGCTTTGTAGATCAGCACGAAGCCGAGCGCGACGATCGCGTAGGCGCAGCCGATCGCGGCACCTGCGGCCAGCATCTGTGCGAAGTCGCTCCAACCCTGCACGTCACCGCCTCGTTGCCCTGCCCCCAACCGCAGCCGCCGCGCTGGCTCGCCCCGGCATCCGCCGCCGGCTGTGTCGGGGCGCGCGTTCCGGTCGCCGATCGCACGCGCTGACCCCGCCGGGTGGGCGACCGGACACGAGCGTACTTTATGTTCACTCATTTTTCAAGTACTATTCAGAAAACGAGACCGACTCGAACAGATGCGATTCGCGCCCGTGCGTCGGCCGCCCGCCCGATGAGCCCAACCCACGACATGCACGCGCTGGTCCTGCAGCACGACGGCTACGCCGACCCGGCTGCGGGCGCGGCCACGCCGGCGCTGGCGGAGTTGATCGCGTTGCGCCGGATCACGCGCCCGCAGCCGGGTGCCGACCAGTTGCTCGTGCGGGTGACGCTGTCGCCGGTCAACCCGTCCGATCTGCTCTACGTGGCCGGCACGTACGGACAGCCGCGTGTGCGCGGCACGCCGGCCGGCTTCGAGGGCACCGGGATCGTGGTGGCCGCCGGCGCGGACGCGAGCCCGGCACTGATCGGCAAGCGCGTGAGCTTCCTCGCGACGGCCTCGGGCGCGTGGGCCGAGTACGCACTGACCGATCCGATGGCCTGCGTCCCGGTGGGCAACGCGCTGCGCGACGAGGACGCCGCGGCGCTGCTGGTCAACCCGCTTACCGCGCTGGCAATGGCCGAGCTGGCCGTCGAGGCCGGCACGCGCGCGGTGGTGCTGACGGCAGCCACGTCCCAGCTCGGCCGCATGTTGATCCCGCTGCTGCGCGAGCGCGGCTTGACACCGATCGCGGTCGTACGCCGGACGGAGGCGGCCGCCGCGCTGCGGGCACTGGGCGCGGCCGAGGTGCTCGTCGGCAGCGCACCCGACTACGCGGCGCGCCTCGCGGCGGCGCTGAACGCACACGCGCCGCGGCTGCTGCTCGACGCCGTCGGCGACCAGGCGTCGGCCAACCTGTTCCTGGCGATGCCGACGCACAGCCGTTGGGTCGCGTACGGCATCCTGAGCGCGACCGGGCTCTGCCTGCCGGACGTGCGCGCGTTTGTCTTCGCCGGCAAGCGCATCGAGGGTTTCTGGCTCAGCCGCTGGCTGCGCGCGGCCAGTCCGGCGGTGCGTGCGGCGGCGGTGGACGCGGTGCAGCAGCGCTTCGTCGACGGCCACTGGCGCACGCAGGTCGGCGCGCGTGTGCCGTTGGCCGATGTCCTCGAACAACTGCCGACCGCCCTGCAGCGGCCCGGCAAGGTGCTTATCGCGCCCTGAGCGCGCCGCTGCGATGCGTCCGTCCGCCCGCCCACCGCCGGCTGCACGCGTCCCAGGTGCGGTGTCGCGCGCGATGCCGCACACTGCACCCGCGCCGCGTCGGCGCCGTTACAGGTCCTCGCGGCGTCGGTACCGATCGCCGCGTTGCCGGTTGCGCGTGGACCAGCGTACCGTCGGCTTGTGCGAACGGCCCACTGCGCCGAGCACGCTACGAGTCTGATCCCACCGCCCCGACGTTTGCCACCTCCGGAGGTTCTCGTCATGAAAACCAATATCGGCCTGTTCCTCGCCAAGCGCGCACGGCTCGATCCGGATCGGATCGGGTTCATCTTCGAAGATCAGGAGCTGAGCTTCCGCGCGATGAACGCGCGCGCCAACCGTGCCGCCCACGCCTTCCTCGGACTGGGCGTGGCGCCGGGCGATCGCGTTGGCCTGCTGCTGGCGAATTCGCTCGAGTTCCTGGACTGCTTCTTCGGTCTGGCCAAGATCGGCGCGATCGTCGTGCCGCTGAACTGGCGGCTGACCTCGCCCGAACTCGCGTTCATCGCGAACGAAGCGGGCATCCGGGCGCTCGCCTACGGGGTGGAGTACGCGAACACGGTCGACGCGCTGCGCGGGCTGCTCGCCCCGATCACCTACGTCGCCGTCGGCGAGGCGGCTGCGTCCGACCAGGGCTACGCGACGCTCGCCGCGCTCGCGTCGGACGCCGAGCCCGAGCCGGTCGGCGACGGCGCGGATCCGCTGGTGATCATGTTCACGTCGGGCACCACCGGCAAGCCCAAGGGCGCGGTACTCAGCCACGACAACCTGTTCTACGACTCGTGCACCGTCTCGCACAGCACCGACTGGCGCTGGGGCGACCGCGTGCTGATCGCGCTGCCGCTGTTCCACATCGGCGCGCTGATCTATGCGGTGATCAACGCGCACGTCGGCGCGACGACGGTGCTGATGAAGGCCTTCGACCCGGCCGGCTTCCTGCGCACGCTGCAGGATCGGAGAATCAACTCGTTCCTCGCGGTGCCGGCGATGCTGCACTTCATGCTGCAGGTACCGAGGATCCAGGACACGGACCTGTCGTCGGTGCGCTGGGCGCTGTGCGGCACCGCGCCGGTGCCGGTGCCGCTGATCCAGGCGTGGACCCGGTTCGGCATCGCGATCCAGCAGGTCTACGGCCTGACCGAATGCACCGGCGGCGCGGCGGTGCTCAGTGCCGAACGAGCGCTGGACAAGATCGGCTCGACCGGGTTGCCGATGTTCCACACGGATATCCGTGTCGTCGACCTGAACGACAAGGACACGCCTCCCGGTGAGGTCGGCGAGATCATCATCCGCGGCCCGCACGTGATGCGCGAGTACTGGAACGACCCGCGTGCTACCGCCGACACCCTGATCGACGGATGGCTGTACACCGGCGACCTCGGTCGGCTCGACGAGGACGGCTACCTGTACGTGGTCGAGCGCACGAAGGACCTGGTCATCTCCGGCGGCGAGAACATCTACCCTGCCGAAGTAGAGAGCGTGCTGACCGAGATGCCGCAGTTCGCGGAGGTGGCGGTGATCGGCCTCCCCGACCCAGCCTGGGGCGAGGTGGTGTGCGCGGTCGGACGGCTGAAGGAGGGCCAGACGCTGACGCTGGAGCAGGTCGTCGCGCACTGCACCGGCAAGCTCGGCAAGTACAAGATCCCGAAGAAGCTCATCCTGAGCGAACACCCGCTGTCCCGCAACCCGACCGGCAAGCTGCTCAAGCGCCTGCTGCGTGAGAAGTACGCGGCGGCGTCCACCCAGTAGGGGTAGACGAACGCAGCGGCGCCGGTACGCTGCTAGCCATGGGCCGGCAGCGGCTGCGCCGGCGTGCCTTTGCTCATTCTGGTCGTCGTTGTGGTTCGTAGCTGTCGTAGCGGCGCAGTTCACGCTATCAGCAAGTGCGGCGTGACACGGTAGACCGTCGGGAGGCGCCGGCTTGACGGCGCCTCCCGACAATCATTCAGAAACGGCCTATTCGGCCGTGGCCAGAGGCGAGGGTTGCCGCCCGTGGCCCATCTCTTCGAAACGGCCTATGCCGCCGAGAACGGAGTCAGGGTCCTGGCACGCGGTCAGCAAAGCAAACGCGTCCTCCGATACCTTGTGTAGACACCGGTCGGCGGCTACAGAGCCATACCGTACACCACGAACATCGTGAACAGGCCTAGTCGCACGCTCGCGCAGTCTTGTCAATCCAGGCCCGCTTACTCCGCGTCTTCTTCATCGGGCGGCGCCTCGCTCGGTGCAACCAGACCGAAGTGGCGGATCATCCGACGCAGTCGCGGCCGTGACACGCCAAGGATCGTGCACGCTTGTCCGCGGTGCCAGCCGGTCGCCTCCAGCACCCGCAGGACGTGCGCCTTCTCGACCTCGCGCAGACTATGCGCGGCGACCGGTGTGGCGACGGAACTCCGTCGCTGTGCATGCCGGCACATGTGCGTAGGCAGCACTTCGCAGCTGATCGCCTCCGATGAGGACAGTGCGACCGCTTTCATCAGGACGTTCTCGAGCTCGCGTACGTTGCCAGGCCAGTCGTAGTCCTGGAAGCAATGCAGCGCATCCCGGTGCATCCTGTAGGCGCCGTGGCGCACCTCCCGGTTGATGCGTCCGAGCAGCGCCTGCACCAGATCGGGGATGTCCTCACGCCGCTCGCGCAGTGGCGGCAGGTGGATCGTGACCACCTGCAGTCGGTAGTAGAGGTCTTCGCGGAAGGCTCCCTGGTGGATCCGCTCTCGGAGGTCGACGTTGGTCGCGGCGATCACGCGCGCGTTGGTGGTGTGCACCGTCTTGCCACCGAGCGGCACGAATTCCTTTTCCTGCAATACGCGCAATAGCTTCGCCTGGATTGCAGGCGAGAGCTCGCTCACTTCGTCGAGGAAAATGGTGCCGTCGCCGGCCATCGCGAACTTGCCGAGGTGCCGATCGGTGGCTCCGGTGAAGGCTCCCCTTTCGTGCCCGAACATGTCGGATTCGATCAGCGTGTCTACCAGCGCGGCGCAGTTGACCGCGACGAACGGGCCCGTCGGAGTCGACCCGGCACGATGGATGGCGCGCGCCACCAGTTCCTTGCCTGTGCCCGATTCGCCGGTGATCAGCACGGTTACCGCGCTCTGCGCGGCCAGGCCGATCATCTTGAACACTTCCTTCATCAGGCGACTGTGCCCGACCATGATGTCGGCGCCGGGTCGCGCGCCCTGGGCAACAGGCACCACGAGCATGCTGTCGGCCTCGGCTTCGAGCGAACGCAGTGCCTTGACGACAGCTGCATCGAGTTCGTCGATGTCGATCGGCTTCTGGATGTAGTCGGCGGCTCCCCCCTGCATGGCCTCGATGGTGCTGTCCATGTCGTGAAACGCCGTGATCATGATGACGGGCGTGCCGGGACAGATCCGCTTCAATTCGGGCAGCGCCTGCAGGCCGGATCGTCCCGGCATGCGGATGTCGAGGATGACGAGGTCCGGCCGTATCCGGGCTGCGGCGGCGAGACCGGCGTCGGCGTCGTGCGCAACGTGAGCGGCGTGGCCCTGGGCGCGCAGATGCAACTCCAGCGTGCGGCAGCTCGCCAGGTCGTCATCGACGACGAGGATCCTGCTCATGGAGCATCGCTCACCGGGCCGGTGGGTAGCGTGACGACGACGCAGGTGCCGCCCCCGGGCTCGCTGCGCAGTTCGATACGGCCGCGGTGCTGCTCGATGATCCGCCTGGCGATGGGCAGTCCCAGGCCGGTGCCTCGCGCACGACTGGTGAAGAAAGGCTCGAACACGCGTTCGCCGAACCGCTCGGGAATCCCGCAGCCGTTGTCGGCGATCTCCACGCAGATCTCGGGTGATTGTCGGCCCAGCTGCACGCGGGTGAGCACGTGGACCTCGGGCGTCCGGCCGGCAATGCCTTCGCACGCCTGCACCGCGTTCAGGATGAGATTGGAGAACGCCTGTCGCAGCTTGTTGGCGTCGCCGTGCAGCGTCGGCAGTCCCGGCGCGTGGCCAGTGTCGACACGGGCTTTGTGCTCGTCGATTTCTCGCTGCACCAGAAGCACCGCCGTATCGAGCACCTTGTCGATGCTGAGCCAGGTCGGCTGCAGCGCATCCGGACGCGAGAAGCTGAGCAGCTCCGAGAGCACCTCTTCCATGTAGCGCACCTGATCGAGCGCGAGTCGATTGATCTCCTGCTCGGTGTCGCTGAGATCCTTGCCGGCGTGCTTGCCCAGGATGCCGAGACTCATCTTCACGGTCGAAAGCGGATTGCGCAGGTCGTGGGCGATCATGGTCGCAGCCTGTCCCATGACTGCGAGCGCCCGGTTCTCGGCGCTCTCGCGGTTGCGCGCGCTGACTTCCTCCTGCAGGCGCTTGCGCTCCGTGATGTCTTCGGCCTCGGCGAGGAAGTGCGTGAGGCGGTCTTGCTCGTCGCGGATCGGGGAGATCGCGATGTGCTCCCAGTAGCTCTCGCCGTTCTTCTTCCGGTTGCAGAGTTCGCCGCGCCATTCGCCGCCGGCGGCGATTGTTCGCCAGAGCTGCGCATGCGTGGCCGGGGGCGTGCACCCGCTCTTGAGAAGGCGTGGATTGCGCCCGCGTACTTCGTCGAGCGCGTATCCCGTCACCTGGGTGAACCTCGGATTGACGTACTCGATCGCTCCGGCAACGTCGGTAATGAGCACCATGGTGGGACTCTGTTCGACCGCGCTCGAGAGCTTGCGCAGGCGCTCCTGCGTGCGCTGCCGCGCCGCGACTTCCCGTTGCAATCGACGAATAGCCGATTCGGTTTCGATTGCCCGCAAGCGTGCCAGCTGCGCCATGCGCGTCGCCACCGCGAGGAGCAGTGCCAGAGTAAGGCCGCCGGACAGCACCGCGCGCGGCAGCGGCGTGTGCGCCGCCGAAAGCGTCTTCGCGAGCGGCCACACGTCCACCCGCCACTCGGCGTTCAGGAGGCGCACGCCGGCGTTTTGGTGAAACCGGGGTTCGACGTCGTCCGCGATGTCGCCGCGAAGATAGATGGTCTCGCGCCCGTCCATCACTCGAATGCCGTATCCAGGCGCGATGTCGTTGCCCAGGATGTCGTCGAGCAGCGCCCGCACGCCGTGGACCGTCACGATCATGCCGTCGAATGCGTCGCCCCGGAAGATCGGCACAACGACCGCGAAGGCTTTTCCCCCGACGGCGTGTGAAAACACGGACGTCACTGCGATTTGCCGACGTCCGTGCGCGATGGACTGCGTTGCCGCGGAAGAGGAAGCAAGCGTATCGTCGGTCCCGCCCGCACCCCGCGCCCACTGTACTTCGAGCAGGGAATCCAACCGGGCGACGTCGAGCAGGCCGGCGTAGTGGCGCATGTACTGGTCGGCATCGGATTCCCATTCGCCGCGCGGCGGTTGTCCGCGCATTTCCCAGCGCCTGGCCATGCGCACCTGCGCCAGCACGCGCGAGTCCATGCGCGCGACGATCTGGTTACGCACGGTCTCCAGCCGCATGGCGGCAGCGTGCGCGAACCGGGCCTCTTCCTGTGCGAGCAGTGCCGCCCACAGGCCGACTGCCGCTACTCCGGCCGTCAGCCCGATCAGCCAGGCGAGCCAGGGCGTGGCCGATGCGACCCGAGGCGCGGGCACCACGCTCTCCAGCGGCTCGACCGCGACCGGGTCGTGCGGCTGAGGGATCGCGGATCCGAGCGCCGGCACCATGGCGGATTCCAGCCGAAAGACGATCGCCTAAATTGTAGCGCCCCGTGCCTCACGTCGGCGCGGCACGGGGCGCACGTGCTCGCGCTCGGGCCGCCGCCCCCCCGCTCGCCGCCAGCAACTGGGAGCAGATCTCCCCGGCCACTGCGTAACCACTGACGATGCGGTCGCGGGTCGAGACGCCGTCGAGGTAGTTCGCCGCGATGTGAAGGCCGGGCCAGCGGCGCAGGCGTTCGCGAACGTCGCGCACCCGGCGCAGGCGGTTGCCGTGATACAGCGGCAGGCCGCGAGTATGGCGCACCACCTGCGTGGTCTCCGGTGCGTCGCGCAGGCCCAGCAGCGCAGTCAGCTGATCGAGGGCCGCCCCGGCGATCGCCGCCTCGTCCCACTGCGCGATCTGCGGCGCACGCGCGCCGCCGAGAAAGGCGCTGAGAAGCACTCGCCCGCCTGGCGCCCGTTCAGCCAGGACGCCAGCACTCCACTGGCAGCCTAGAAGGGCCCGGGCCTCGGCCCGTGGCACCAGGAAACCCATCCCGTCGAGCCGGTGCTCGATCGCCGCCCGCTCGAAGCCAAGGTGCACCACCGCGAGCGGCGCATATTCGAGGCCGCCGATCAGCGCGGCGAGCTCCGGATCGTTCGGGTCGAGCAATTCGGCCGCCTCCATCGCGGGAACGCTCAGCACGACGTGCCGGGCGCGCAGCCTGCGTTCGCCCTCGCGCGTGCACGCCAGCGCGGCCCAGCCATCGGGCTCGCGCACGAGCACTGCGGCCGTGCACTCGGTGCGCACGCTCACGCCAGGATTCCTCGCGAGTGCGTCGATCAGGCTTTGCATGCCGCCCTTGAACGAGAACATTTCCATCGCCGGAGCGGCCTGGCGGCGCAGTTTGCGCACCAGGACGCCAACGGCGATGCTGCCGAAGCGTTGCTCCAGCGCCGTCAGACGTGGCAGCACCGCTCGCGCCTGTGCCAGGTCGGGATCGCAGCCGAAGGTGCTCGCCAGCATCGGTTCGAAGACCTTCTCGAGCGCCTCGCAGCCCAGCCGGCGCGTGACGAAGGCGCTCGCCGTCTCGGCTTCATCGCCGCCGCGCGGAATCAGCGGTTCGGCGAGAAGCCGCAGACGCCCGCAACCGCTCCAGAAGGGCGTGAACGCCTGCGAGCCGAGGCGCGTGGGCACCTGCGCGAGCATTCCGCGCTGCACCACGAACCGCGGCGCATCGCTGCGCAGCGCGAGCTTCTCCGGCGCCAGTCCCGATTGCTCGATGAACGCGGTGACTTCGGGGCGGAAGTTGAGCATCAGCGATGCACCGCTCTCCATCGCGTAGCCTCCGACCCGGCGTGTACCGACGACGCCGCCGAGCGTGGGAGCGCGTTCCCAGAGCTCGGCCGCGACGCCCCGCTGCGCGAGCCACCAGGCGGCGGACAGGCCGGAGACTCCTCCGCCGACGATCAGTACGTCGACGTCCATGCGTTGCGCCTGCCATTCGGGATGGTCATGGTCGGTGAAACGCGCTTGCCGATCCGACCCTGACGAGCGAGACAGTCCACTTCCGACTCCGATCGAAACCCGACGGGTTGTTCATCTTCCGCGCAGCGGCAGAAACCGTGCCAGCGGTAAACCCGCCATGCTCCGTGAAGGAGCGCCGCCTGGCCTGGAACGCTTCGTTCCTGCGCGTGGGTCGTCAGCGTGTCAGGTTGAACACTTTGTTCAAGCCTGGGCCGCTTGTCTTCCCGGACGAAGCTGCGTGCAGATCTGGTCCGGATGTTGCTTCGGTCGAGAGGCATTGGACGCGAGCTTTTCGGATGATCCATCGCTCGTTCCCGAAGGTGACGAAGCTTGCCCCGCGCCGCGGTGCAACGTCGGCGCTCGCGGCCATCGTGGCCCTTGCCTGCGGCGCCGCGCTGGCGCAGGCGCCCGAGTCGGCCGAGTACCCGGCCGTCACCGGCGTCGACAGCCGTCTCGCGGTGTGGATTGCCGCGCAACTGCACCTGGAATTCGCCGCGTTCGTGCTCGCGGTGCCGATGTTCGCGCTGCTGATCGAGTTTCTCGGCTGGCGTGCCAGGTCGACCGACCGCGTCGCGTCGCGTCGCTACGATTGGCTCGCGCACGAGATGGCGAGCCTG
>CAADGM010000159.1 GCA_900696535.1 uncultured Planctomycetota bacterium | reverse complement strand
CGGCTACATGCACGCGTTCAAGAAGACGGTGAGCGGTCCGTTCATGATGGGCGGCACCACCGACCTGCGCATGCACGAGAATTCGCTCGGCGCCTCCTTCGGCTGGAAGTTCTGAACACGACGAGGGACGGACATTGGGGTACCTGATCAACGGCATCGAGGCCGAGGCGGACGACGAAGGCTTCCTGCTCGAGCCCGACTACAGCGACGAGGCGGTGCACGCGATCGCCCAGGCCGAGGGCATCGCGCTCACCGACGAGCACTGGCTGGTCATCCGCTGGCTGCGCGAGCGCTTCCGCGACGAAGGGCAGACGCCGAACTTCCGCACGATGGTCAAGGAGTTCGAGGAAGCTCATCCGGGCACCGACTGGAAGTCGAAGCTCTACGAGCTGTTCCCGAACCAGCCGGCCCGGCAGGGCCCGCGCGTCGCCGGCCTGCCGAAACCCTTCGGCAAGGGTGGATACTGAGCGCGCGCGGCCGCGGGCGACCGCGCTTACCCGACGAGGGTATGGACGGCGCCCGGGCGAGTGCGCGTAATCTGCGGTTGGGCTCCGGAGCGCAGCCGCCAGGCGGCGGTCGCCGGTAGCGAATGCCGATCGATCAACGAAGGGAGAACCGACCATGAACTTCGACAAGGAACTCGACGCGCGCGGCCTGAACTGTCCGCTACCGATCATCAAGACCAAGAAGGCGCTGAACGAACTCAGCTCCGGGCAGGTACTGCGCGTCACGTCGACCGATTCCGGTTCGGTGAAAGACATGGAGGCTTTCGCCAAGCAGACCGGCAACGAACTGCTCCAGTCGGGTGAGGAGGGAGGCAGCTACGTATTCCGCATCAAGAAGAAGTAGCAGCGGGCCGGCGCACGGCGCCGCCCGCCGACGACAGGATCTCAACGCGAGAGCGACAGGGGGAGACGCATGGAATCGAAGAAGATGGCGATCATTGCCACCAAGGGCACGCTCGACTGGGCCTACCCGCCGCTGATCCTGTCTTCGACGGCCGCTGCGCTCGGCTACGAGGTGCAGGTATTCTGTACCTTCTACGGCCTCTCGCTGCTGCGCAAGGACCTCAGCGGCATCCGCATCAGCCCGCTGGCCAATCCGGCGATGCCGATGCCGGTACCGATGCCGGTGTTCGTGCAGATGCTGCCGGGCATGGAGGCGATGGCGACGATGATGATGAAGAACAAGATGAAGGCCAAGGGCGTCGCCTCGCTCGAAGAGCTTCGCACGCTGTGCCTCGAGGCCGAAGTCAAGTTCATCGCCTGCCAGATGACCGTCGACCTGTTCGAGTTCAAGCCGTCGGACTTCATCGACGGCATCGAGTTCGGCGGCGCGACCACTTTCCTCGACTTCGCCGGCTCGGCCGACATCCAGCTCTACATCTGAGGCCGTGGACGCGCACCGATCCGACGGCTCGAAGCGGGTCTTCCCGATCCGCGTCGAGACGCTCGGCGCGGCTGCGGCCGACGGGTCCGCCGACGCGCAGGATGCCGGCGGCGGCTGCTCCTCCGGCGAGTCGTTCGCACTGATGGTGCTCGGCGACTCGATGCTGCCCGAATTCGCCGAGGGCGAGATCATCGTGATCGAGCCCGACGGCCTGGTCTCCGACGGCTCGTTCGTGCTCGCACGCTGCGACGACGACTGGATCTTCCGTCAGCTCGCGCGCTCGCCGGCCGGCGACTGGATGCTGCGCCCGCTCAATTCCGCCTATCCCGACATCCCGATCGCCGACCTGTCGGCGGTGCGCGGCGTGATCATCCAGAAGTCCCGACCGGGCCGTCGCCGCGCCAGCAAGCGCTACGTCGCCTGAGGCCCGTTTCATGCCGGAAATCGAGGAACTGGCCGCCGCGGTCCAGCACAACTGCGACCTCGCCGACGCTGTACACGCGCAGGATCTCTCGCTGTGCACCTACCTGCTGCAGATGCGCGAGTTCTTTCGCTGGGAGCGTGGCCTGCCGCTCGACCTGATGCCCGATCGGACCGAGGTCGGCCGCTGGATCGCGATGCGCGAGGCACACTGGCAGGCGCTGGCAGGGCAGGCGGATCCGGAGTTCGATTCACTGCCGCTCGGCAGCGGCCTCGACGCGTTCGACGAGGCCGCGGCGAATGCGCGGCTCGATTCGCACGGGCTGGTCTATGCGGCCGGGCTCGCCCGCTTTCGCCGCCCCGAGTTCGTGCTGGCCGAGCGGCTCGAGTCGCAGACGCGCGAGGGTGCCAGCATCGTGGTCACCGGACGCGAACACGCACGCGGGTTGAATCCGCCGATGGCCACCAGTCGCGGCGACCAGGTGCTGGTGCGGCGCGACGTGCTGCGCCGCTGGCTCGGCACGCGGCTCGAACTCTCCCGGCAGCGGCCGTCGGCCGAGGGATTGTGCGCGGCCACCGACGCCTGGCAGGTGGGCGACGACCGCGAGGCCGCGCTCGAGCGCATCGCGACGGCCGAGACCGAGACGCTGATCCTGCACGAACTGGGCGAACGACGCGCGGCGGCGCTGCTCGGCCCGCAGTGGGAGAGCATGCTCGAGTCGCTCGGGGACCAGCGCAGCGAACTCGTCGCCCGGGCGGTTCGCGACCTGTTCGCCGACTGCGAATCCACGTTGCCCACGCTGCTCGAGCGCGACGAGCAGGCGTCGATCCACTTCTGGTTCGCAAACCTGGAAGGCATGCGGGGCCTGCTCGCACCCGCCCTGCGTGCCGGCTACCTGCGCTGGCGCAGTGCCGCGCCCGGCACGCCCGGCGCTTCGGCGGCGCTCGCCGACGCGGTGCAGGCGCAGCGCGAGCACTGGCTGGCGCAGGCGCGCGCGCTGCTCGCCGCATGGCGCGAGGCGGCGGCGCCCGGCGCAGTCGCCTTCAGCGAGGCGCTCGTCGCCGCGGCACGTGGCGAGTCACCGCCCGGATGATGCGCGACCAGGGCAGCGCATCGAACTCGCGATAGCGCTGCAGCGCACGCTGCACCAGCGCATCGACGTCGGCCACCGAAGGGCCTTGCACGACGTCGGCCACGGCGGCTGCGGCGACCGCATCGGCATCG
>CAADGM010000158.1 GCA_900696535.1 uncultured Planctomycetota bacterium | reverse complement strand
TACCTGGCCTGGCTCGAGCAAAAGCAGGTCGGTGCCCCGACGATGGACCCGCGCTTCGCCGCCGTTCGTCAGCAGGCCCAGCGCACCCCGGCGGAGATCTTCAAGGAGGACATCCTCCTCGGCATGCTGCGGAACCCGCTGGCCTCACTGACCACCGGCAACGCCCTGGGGATCATCTTCTTCGCCCTGCTGCTCGGCGTCGCCTGCACGGCCATCGGGCCACCGGGGCAGCCGGTGGCCGCGCTCTTCTCCGGGCTCAGCGCAGCGATGCTCAAGATCACGCACTGGGTCATGCTGGTCTCGCCCCTGGCGGTGCTCTGCATCATGGCGCGGCTCGTGGCGGAGACCGGGCCGGACGTGTTCGGCTCGCTCGGCTGGTTCTGCGGGACGGTGATCGCCGCGATCGGCACGCACGTCGTCTTCCTAGTCGGCATCGCCTGGACTCTGGGAGGCGTGAATCCGGCGGCCCTCTGGCGCGGCTGTCGGGACGCAATGCTCATCGCGCTATCAACTCGCTCCAGCGCAGCGACGCTGCCGGTGACGCTGGCGTGTGCGATCGAGAAGCTCCGCGTCTCGCCGCGGGTGGCGAACTTCGCCCTGCCGATCGGCGCCACGATCAACATGGACGGGACGGCGATTCACCAGGCGACCAGCGTGATATTCCTGCTCCAGCTCTACGGGGGGCTCGAGGACGTGACCGGCACGCTCACGCCCCTGACACTCGGGCTAATCGCCGTGATGTCTGGCTTCGCGGCAATGGGTGCCGCGCCGATGCCGAATGCGGGCCTGGTCATCATGGCGATGGTGGCCAGCGTGGGTGGCTTGCCGGTGTACTACCTGCCGTTCGTCTTCGCCGTCGACGCGGTGCTCGACATGTTCCGCACGGTGGTGAATGTGCTTGGCGATGTGACGGGGGCCGTCGTGGTCAATCGACTCGAGCGCTCGCGCTTGGCGGCAACGGACCTTCAGGCAGGAGTCACCACGGGCTGACGCGCGCCGCTGCTCCCGCGTCGGACGGCCTTCACGACTTCCCCTCCCGCCGAATCTGCCCGCGGAGTTTGAACAGCTCCTTGAACGCACGCAGGATGACCTTGAGGTTTGCGCCGGTCTGCTGACCGGCCACGCGCGGGTAGTGGTGCACGCCCGCCTGGGCGATCTTCAGCCCGAAGTTGCGGGCCTTGGCCAGCATCTCCGTGTCGATGAGCGCCCCGCGGCTGTGCAGCTCGATCGCGTCGATGAACGGCTTGGGGTAGATCTTGAACGCGCAGTCAATGTCGCGCAGGCCGATATGGAACAGGATGTTCACCAGCGTCGACCAGGCGAAGGCGTTCAGCTTGCGCAGCAGCGAGTCCTTGCGGTCGAGGCGGTAGCACGACACCACGTCGTGCGTCTCGAGCAACGGGAGAATCTTCTCCAGCTCGTTCATGTCGAACTGGCCGTCGCCGTCCGTGTAGAAAACCCAGCTCTTGGTCGCCTCCTTGAAGCCGCGCGACAGGGCCCCGCCGTAACCGCGGTTCGGGTTGTTGTGTACCGCGCGCACCTCGGGGAGCTCCGCCGCCAGCCGCTCGGCGATCTCGCCCGTCCTGTCGCGGCTGCCGTCGTTGACGATCACGACCTCCAGGTCATCCGCCAGCCGCCGCCCGACCTCCACAGCCGACCGGGTCACGCGCTCGACGTTCGCCTCCTCGTTGTAGCACGGGAACGTGATCGTCAGCGACAAGGGCCGCAGCGGCGGCTTGACCATACGGTGCCGGTGGTCGCCCATGTAGGGCACGGATGCGGACGGCGAGGTCACGAGATCCCTCCACACCGGGCCGGCCTCGAACGACACACGGTCGTATCGTGGCAGCCCGCAGAGGCGACGGCAGCCTGCCTGCTTCGACGACGACAGTCACCCGGGGAACCGTGGAACGCAGTCGCCGCCAAGTCCGTTCTTCTAGCCGCCGGCTCCGGCCGCCGCAACATCGCGCTGCTCACGCCTCGCGACACGTCCGGCGACGGTCCCGCTTGCCGCCTTCCGCCACGCCGAATAGGCTGCCGCCATGGATTCGACAGGCGATCCAGGCGATCGCGAGAGCGTCCTCGCATGGCTCGAGAGCGAGCGGCGGCTCGGCGTGCGACATGCCGCGGTGAGACCCCCCAGCACGGCGGCCGACGTCTCGCGGGATGCGGTGGGCGCGGCCGCCCGCCCCGGATCGCCAGCGAGCCGCCCGGCGCCGCCCGCTCGCCCGCCCACCCCTGTCGCCGCTGCCCCGTCGCCGGGTCCGCGTGCTCGCCCCGCCGCCGCTGCAACGCAATTCGGACTGATCGACGGTGCCGCCGACTTGCCTCCGCCGTGCGCGGTCGACTTGCCGCTCGCGGAAGCCGCCGCCGCGCTCGCGGCGTTTGACGAGAAGTACGTCCGCGGTTGTCGTAAGTGCCGCCTGCACGAGGGCCGCACGCAGACCGTATTCGGCGTCGGCCACGCCCGGCCGGACCTGGTCTTCGTTGGCGAGGGACCGGGCGCGGACGAGGACGAGCAGGGCCTTCCGTTCGTCGGGCGCGCCGGACAGCTCCTGACCCGGATGATCGCGGCGATGACCCTGACGCGGGACCAGGTGTACATCTGCAACGTGGTCAAATGCCGCCCGCCAGGCAACCGCACGCCGCTCGACGACGAGATGGAGACCTGCTCGCCGTACCTGTTTCGGCAGCTCGCCATCCTGCGCCCGCGCGTGATCGTGGCGCTGGGCCGACCGGCGACCCAGACGCTGCTCGCGACGAAGGAGCCAATCTCCCGACTGCGCGGCCACTTCCACGACTTCCCGCCGCCCGCGTTGGCCCACCTGGGTCTCCCGTCGGCGCGGCTCATGCCGACGTTCCACCCGGCTTACCTGCTGCGGAACCCGCCGGCGAAGGCGGACGCGTGGGCCGACCTGAAGGCAGTGATGGCGGTGCTCGGGTTGAAGCTGCCCCCGGCCGCCTCCGGCTGAGCAGCGCCCGACGACGGCGCCGCCGCGTGCGGGCGATTGCCGGGGGGAATCTGCCGGGGGACGACCGGAAACCCGGGCATTCACCCGTACCGGTACCGGGCCAGTCGCGGTAGCCTTACCGCGCCAGACCGATTCGAGCCACACGCGTCACACAGAGCGGCACGGCAGCCCACAGTGCGCCGCCCCCCTGACGGTCGTGGTTCGGATCGAGGGATGTAGCTCCCATGCGATCGCGGCGTGAGGCGAGCGACCGTTCGGCGCAGCGCTCTGGCGCCCTGGGTGGTTGATGGCGAAGGCGGCCCAGTCGACGGCGGCGACAGCGGTCGGAGAGGCCCCGGGCCCGTCCGACCTCGCGGCGCCGGGGGCGGCATTGATCCGCGTCGGCCTCCTGGCCGCCGCCGCCCTCGAACGGGCGGCTTACCGGCAGCTATTCACGCGCGACCTCGGCGGGCGCGTCCTGGCTGAAGCAGACTTCACCCCGACAGCCGTGTGGACGGCCATCCGCACGCCACTGCAAGTCGTGGTCGTCATCGCAGATCGCCCCGGGTCTGAAGTGGTTGACGCCCTCGACATGATCTCCCGACTCAGCCCCAAGACGCGCACGCTGGTGATCAGCGGCGCTTCCGAGTCCGCCCACCTGGAGCAGTGGTCCCGCGTCCCGCTGCACGGCCTGGTCTCCAAGGACGGCAGCGTGCACGACCTCAAAGCCGCCCTGCACGCCGTTGCTGGCGGGGCCGAGTTCTTCGCGGCACGCGTCCGTTCGGCCCTCGTGCGTGGCCACGCGCGGCGCGACGGCAATGCCAACCTCACCCGCCGAGAGGAGGAGCTGCTCGTCCAGCTTGCCCGTGGCGCCACGCTGCGCGAGGCCGCCGCGACCCTGGGCGTTCGGTACAAGACCGCCGACTCGTACCGGTCCAACCTGCTCCGCAAGCTCGACGTTCATGATCGCGTCGAGCTCGCCCGCTACGCCATCCGCCACGGGCTCGTCGAGGCGTAGCTTGCATCAGGAACCCCGCGTATGTCTCGGCCGTTGGCCCTGCTCGTATTGGACCACCGGTGCTGCGCCACTGAGCAACGCGCGCGCCCGCGCCAGAGCCAAACGTCCCCCGTCAGCGAGCGGCTTTCAGGTTCTGGGATCGGTTCCACGCCCTACTGGCCCCCCCTCCCGGGCCTCAGCGCTCCGAGGATTCGCTCTCGGCGAACGTGGCTGTCTCACGGATCTCCACGGCCCGCCCGACCAGTTCTTCAGCGGTCGGCGGCGTATCGGGCTCGAGCGTGAAGACTGGAAGCTCGTGCTCATCCCGGATCATCGTAGGAATGAGCGTCTCGGCGAACACGTCGATCGGCGGATACTGGTACCAGGGCGGATCGACCCTGAAGCTGGTCTTCAGCGTGCGGTACCCCGGCTTCCGCAGAATGATGTCATAGTCCCCATACCATGTGAACGCGAAGCGCGTCGGGCTGACACCGACCTCCTCGTCGTTGATGACCACCGTCGCGCCCGCCGGGTCCGTCCGAATCTTCGCGATGCGCTCCACGCAACCGCCCGCGAGCACGGCCAACGCCGCTAGCGCAACCCAGGACCAGCCGATGCGCCGCTGACTTCGCACGCTCGTCACTCACCTTCCGCGCTCACCGGACTACCGGCCGTTCGTGGCCGGCGGTTTTACGCGCCGCTTTAGTCCAACGTCGCGCTGCCCCGTCGTCAAGCACCCGTCCCAGTGCGCGGGGGGTTATCGGCGAAGCCGCGGCGTCGCAGCGACACTCGCGCCGCCGCCGCCGAACTACTGATCGCGTCCGTGTAGACCGGTCGAAGCGCACTGGCCGAGCTCCAACACGCGAAGCACGAGAATAGATGCCTCGGCGACGACTCGCAGCGGCAACTCTCGGTCGCGTGACGCGCCGCGCTTCCCCGCGCATACCGGACACGCACGGAGTTCCCCTTGACTCGAGGGTGGCCGCGTCGCGTCTGCGTTATGGATACTCACCATTAAGGCCGTCGGTCCGCGGGACGAAGTACGGACCGGCACGCATCGCAGGTCGTCCGGGGCGCCGCCAGCCCCCGAGGGTACGCGGACGCGCTGGACGAGCCGCGCAGGCGTGACGGCGCGACCGACGCCCCCGAACGGGTCCAACACGCGCGGTGAGGTGAGGAATGTCTGATACACGGCTGACCCAACGGAGGTGCCAGGTCGGGGTGCTCGCAGAAGCCTGCGAGGCACAGCGACCCGCGCGCGTGATTCCGGCCTCGCGTCGCCTGGGCACGCTGCGCACCGTCCAGACGCGACTCGTGGACATGACGGACGCCGAGCTACTCCTGGCCTGGCCCGAAGAAGAGCCCCAGGCCGAGCTCGTGACTGGCGCTACCGTCGACGTGTTCTTTGACGTCGGTGACGAGCAGCTTGCCTGCCGCACCGAAACCCGGGGACGCAGCGTGCATGTCAGCCAGTCCGGCGAGCGGGTCGCGGTCTGGGCCCTGGCCGTGCCGCTCTTCGTCGAGCGCCGCCAGCAGCGCGAGCACACGCGCACGCTCCTGGCGGACCTCGGCCCCGTGCCCGCAAGCTTCACCCACGTGGCCGAACCCGAGCTGAAGTTTGAGGCCGAGCTGCTGGATGTGTCCGGCGGCGGCCTGGCCGGACGTGTCAGCCCCGAGGTCGCGTCGCGCTGCCGCAGTGGCGACGTGTATTGGGCGCGTTTTGAGCTGCCGGGGGCCAGCCGCAGCTTCCAGTTCGTGGTCCGCCTTCGCCGCGTCCGCACCACCAGCCAACCGCCCGGCGCCGTCATCGGCTGTCGCTTCTGTCCCAGCGATGACTGGACGCAGTACCGGGCAGCCCTGCGCGAAATAGAGGAATTCGTGGCTCGCCGCGAGCGAGGCAAGCTCGCACTGGCCGGTTAGCGCGCAGCCTCGACCCGCCCAACGGGTCACAGCCATGCCTTCTCCCGGCAACGCGCCGGGGGGCCGCGCGTGGTAGAGGAGATCGAGACGATGCTCGTCGCACTGGACTTGACGGCCCGGCAGGCAGCCCGCGTGCTCGCCGAAGCCATCCACAAGCACGCGAAGCTCGAGATCGAGCCGCGGACGGCGTGCGAAGGCGACTCGCTCTGGGGCGTTGTCACCGCGCGCGGACCGGACACGCTGAGCGTGGAAATCCTCGGCAAGCCGGGTCCCGACATCGAGTCCCTGGCCGGCGTGATGTGCGACGTGCGCACAATCCTCTCCAAGCAGCTCTACCTGTTCTCCACCGTCATCCTCGAGGCCAGCGGGCGAACGGCACCGGCCCGGCTGACACTGGCCGTTCCGGCGGTTGTCCAAGTCGCCAATCGCCGCCGACACACGCGCAAGCTCGCCACCGAAGCCATCGCCGTCCGACTCGAATGCCCCGCGATGAACGAGGCCTGCCTCGCGCCCCTTTGGAACCTCGGCATCGGCGGGTTGGCGTGTCGCGTGCCACGGCGGGTCGCGGACGAGCATCTGCTCATCGGCGACGGGCTGCGGCTCGAGTTCATTCTTCCCTGGGTCAACCGGACGTTCAGCCTCCCGGCCACGATCTGCTCGAAGTCCTCCGACGCCGACGGCGACCACCTGCTGGTCGGCTTCGAGTTTCGCGCCGCGGACGATGCCGACCGGGCAGCGTTGGCCGTCCTGCGCGACGCCGTACAGCGCGAGACACAGCGGCTGACAGAGATGGAGGGCGCGTGATGCGACCACGTCGACTGACCGCGGAGTTGAATACCGCCGAGCTGTTTGCGCGCGCCGTGCGGGAGCGCGCTCTGGCCGTGCTGACCATTCAGCAGGGCGGCGACTGGCTGACCTACAAGTCGCGTTTCCTCGAGCGCGACGCGGCCCGCCGCTTCTTCGTCCTCGACTACCTGCCCGACGGCGACGCTCCCCTGCCGCCGCTGGCGCCCGGCCAGTGCGTCGGCGTCAGCTTGCGCCAGAGCAGCCGCAAGTACATGTTCGCGTCCGCCGTCGAGGCCCGCGGCCAGTTCGTCATCGATCGTGACAACGCCATCCCCGCCATTCGCTACCGGTGGCCAGACTCGATCACCGAGCTCCAGCGCCGCGTGTACTACCGCACACCCGTCCCGCCGGGCCTTGAGCTGCCCGTTCGGCTCTGGGCTGGCGGCATCCAGGCCCGGCCCACTGACGCCGACGACGAGCGCGCCCTTGTCGAGGGGACGCTCATGAACTTGTCCTGCGGCGGCGCTCAGGTCGGACTCGACACGCCGCTCGATCGCCCCTGGGGAGCGGACGAACTGGTCGGTTGCGAGATTACGCTCCCCGACGGCCGCGGCGTCCTCGAGCTGGACGCCCACTATCGCGGGCCGCGCCCCGACAGCGACTTCGGCCGGAGCCTGGCCGTGCAGTTCGTCGGGCTCGAGCTCGGCGAGGGCGGACGCCAGAAGCTCGCGCGCCTGGCGCAGTGCGTCAACCGCCTTTACCGCCTTGGCGGCAGCCAACGCGCCAGCGGCCGCTGATCGCCGCCGCGTTGCGCGCGGTCCCGGCGGCAGGCATTGACCGGGCCGGGCCCGCGGCCACACCATCCCCACATGCGGACGCGGCGAATCGTCGGCTGCATGACCGGGACGAGCATCGACGCACTCGACTGCGCACTGATCGCCGCCGAGGGCGAAGGTCTGGTTCTGCGTGCGACCTTCGAGCGCGGCAGCACCGCACCCTTGGGGGACCTCGCACCCCGGTTACGCGAGCTCGCCCGCCAACAGCCTATGACGGCGGCGGAGATCACCGGGCTTGCGCGCAAGTACGCGCTCAGCGTGGCTGACGCCGTTCGAGAGCTGCTGCGCGGCGAGCCCTGCGACCTGGTGGCCATTCACGGCCAGACTGTGTACCACGCTCCTCCGCTGAGCTGGCAGCTCTGCAACGGCGCGCTCGTCGCTCACGCCCTGCGTGTACCCGTCGTCTTCGACCTTCGAGCCGCGGATCTGTCCGCGGGCGGTCAGGGCGCTCCGATCACGCCGCTGGCCGACTACGTGCTTCTGGCGAGCCCGCATGAGCGGCGCGTCGTGCTCAACCTCGGCGGGTTTTCCAACTTCACCGCCCTCCCACCGCGCTTGGAGCCCGACACCGATCTGCCGCGCATCCAGGCCGGCGACATCTGCCTGTGCAATCAGCTCCTTGACACCATCGCCCGCGAACTGCTCGGCGTCCCTTTCGATCGGGACGGCGCCGCGGCCGCCAGCGGCCAGGTCGTCGACGCGCTGCTGGAGCACTGGACCGCTCGACTCGCGGCCCAGGCCCGCGCCGGCCGGTCGCTCGGCACCAGCGACGAGCCGCCCGGCTGGCTCAACGCCGCCACGCGCGCGCTCAACCCCACGGACGTCGCTCGCACTACTTGCGAGGCCGTCGCCCGCGTGATCGCCCATCGAATCCCGCCGACCGACCGTGTCCTCGTCGCCGGCGGCGGCGCGGCCAACCGAACGCTCTGGACCAGTCTTCAGCGCCACATCGCCGCCCCGCTTCAACGCACCGACGATTTCGACCTTCCAGGCGCGTATCGCGAGGCCGCCGAGATGGCCGTCCTCGGCGCGCTGTGCCAGGATCGGGTGCCCATCACGCTGCCGCAGGTCACGGGCGTTCCTTCTCCGGCGCCGGTCTCCGGCGTCTGGGTCTTGCCATGACGCAGTGCAGCCGGCTGCGACGCCGCTCGCGGACCGCGGTCATCGTAGTGCAGCCACCTCTCGACCTGTTCGTCCGTCGGGGCGGCGCTCTCGTAGGCTGCCCAGGTGAGTGATTTCAGCATCCGCACCGCGTCGCCGAGCCGCTCGATGAGCATCGCCTCGCCGCGCGGCCCGTCCAGCTCCCCGTCGCGTTCCAGCGCGTACAGCGGTGCGACCAGCTTGTGCGACCGCTCGAAGTACGCCAGCACATCCTCCCATGGGTCATCCGCGCGGACGGCGACAGCGGGCTGCGCGGCCGTCCGCAGCGCGGCGTCGTCGACGCGGTGCGTTCGAGCCCAGCCTTCGTCGATGTACGCGTGAAAACGATCGCGCCACCTGTATCCCACCGGATTCTCGCCAATCCAGCCGTTGTAGTGCCGCGTCGTGTGCAGCGGCTGCGCGGCATCGGCGATGAAGTGACTGAGTGCGCCGAGGTGGTAGATGGCAACCTGCCGGGCCTGGGCCAGTTCCACGCCCCGCGACGGGTCGTCCACGCGCTCCAGAATCCGTACCTGGTTTAACGCGGCCTGAAGCTTCGCGTAGTGCTCCGCGATGGCGTGAAGCAGGAACCCGGGCCACTCCTGGGCCCCGGCGGGGTCCTTGCCGGCGTCGTACGGCTCCATCCGCTCGGGGTGCATCGCCTTGGCGGCCGCCATGACGCGGATGTACTCTCGCCGGAGCCTGGGCACACTGGCCAGCGTGAGCCCGAACGGCTCGAGCTGCTCGGCATCCAGAAAGTGCTCCGGGTCGTTCTCGTGCTTGAGGGTCCGGGAGGGCCACCCGCGCCAGCGGTCCGGCTGGTTCGCCTGGAAGGCGATCGCCTCGATCGCCTCAGGCGTCATCAGCCACACGGGGCGATCCGGGGGAAGCTGCTCGAGGGCGATCCGCGTGACAGCTCGGTGGACCTCGGCTCCCCAGCCCAGCGCCCACGCCACGCAGCAGTAACTCCCGATAACGATTGGCAGCGCCGCTCTCTGGTGCATCTTCCGCTCCGATCATTCGCCTGCCGGCGCCCACCGGCCCCGGCCTCGCAAGCCGGACGTGCCCGGTGCCCGAATCTTGAAAGCCGGGACTATTCTGGTACGATTCAGCCACGAAGGGAATAGCCCTCGGGCTGTGCTGGTTCTCGCGTGTTGACCGGCGTGGCACCGCCGGCTCGGTGTGGGCCGACAGCAGCCCCGTAAACCCCGTTTCAATCCACGAACAGGAGCGACGACGTATGAAGGCCTGGATGACCTCGACAGCGATCGTGTTGGCGATGTGTATGGGCGCCTCGGCCCTGGCCGGCGACGGCTGCGGCGCGAAGGCGAAGGATGGCGAGAAGGCGACGGCGGGCAAGGGCTGCGCCGCGACCTGCAAGGACAAGGCGGGAATGGCCGCCAAGTGCGGCGACAAGGCCAAGGGCGACTGCGGCGACATGCCCAAGGTCATGTACAAGGTCGCCGACAAGAGCTTCTGCTGCGAGAAGGAAGCCACCCAGGTCGCCAAGGAGACGGAGGGCGCCAAGGTCCTCTACGTCGTGGCTGGCAAGGAGTACGCGGACAAGGCCGAGGCCATGACCGCCTACCGCGACCAGCTCGAAACGTTCCTCGGCAACGTGACCACGGTCCGCTACGCCGTTGGCGACGACGTCGTCTCGTGCCCGAGCGCCGCGGCCGACATGGCCAAGGACAAGAAGGCGGACATGACGTTCCGCGTCGCCTCGTACAAGTTCGACAAGAAGGACGCCGCGGAGAAGGCCGCCCGTGCCGCCGCGGAGGCCGCTGACAAGGTCTCGCTGAAGATGGTCGTCGACGGCAAGACGATCACCTGCGACAAGGCCGCCGAGAAGGCCTGCGGCACGACCAAGGCCAGCCTGCCCGAGGGCGCCGGCAAGCACGCCCAGGCCGCCGACACGGCCGCCAAGAAGCCGACCCAGGCGACGCAGGACTGCGAGTACATGATCAGCACCGACGAGAACACCAAGATCCACTGCCCGATCATGGCCCGCGTCGAGCTCGCCAAGGCGCGCATCGCCGCCGCCATGAAGGCGCTTGAGAGCGCCACCGGCCAGAACGTCGCCGGCGGCGCCTAAGCCCGCGGACTGAGGCTGCTTGTCGAGCAGCCGCAGCGACTCATCTTCCAGGCCCCGTCCCGGTGTTGCCGGGCCGGGGCCTTCCGTTGCGCGTGGCACCGCCCCGCAACCGGCGCGGCCTCCGGCCACGCCACGCGTCGGCTGGACCGCGAACCGAGCTTGCCCCATGATGGGTCGCTCCAATCGGTTGGCCCGCGAACCACGTGCACGGTGCAGGCGCATGCGATCGCGTCGCGAACGAAGCTGGCTGCGTCGGACCCGCCGCTGGGTCACGTCCCGCGTGACCGAGGCGGCCCTCGCGGCCTCGCCCACCATTCGGCCCGCCACGGTCGAGCGGCTCGAAGCCTTCGTTGGCTGGGCCGCCGCCCGCTTCCCGGTCCTCAGCGCCACCGTCGCCGCCAACATGCGGGCGCTCGGCGTCTACACCCGGCAGGCCCACCGCGATTACTTCCGCTTCGTGGCGTCGCACCTGGCCGGTGTCCTGACCGCACTGCGCTGCTACGCGCGTTCCCCCGACACACCGAGCCGCGAGTTCCGCGAGATCGTCGAGGCCCGCTACGAGATCGACGAGTCGTTCGACGCGCTGCGCGAGCTGACCGCGAGTGGCCGCGGCTGTGTCCTGATGGGCCCGCACCTGGCAAACTTCGTGATGGCGCTGGCCCGAGTCCACCACGTCGCGCCCCTCACGATCTACATGCGATACTCGAAGCTCGTCGCCCGCCGTGAGGCCAAGCTCCGCTGGTGCAAGGCCGCCGGAATGTCCTGGATCGTAGAGCCGCCGGAGAGCGCGAAGCGTGCCGGCCGCCTCGCAGGGATGACCGCCGCCGTCCGGGCGGGCCAGACCCTCTACGTCACGCCGGACCTGGTGCGCAAGCAAGGCGAGGGGACACCGGTCAGGTTCTTTGGTCGCGAGATCTACCTCCCCGCCGGAGCGTGCGTGCTGGCCGCACGGGCCGAAGCGCCGCTCTTCATTCTGCTTTCGCGCGAGCTGCCCGATCGTCGCCAGCGACTGTCCCTGCTGGGGCCCGTCATGCCGGACGCCGCGCCCGGCGCGCGCGAGCGCGTGCGGTCGATCGTACAGCAGAACATGCAGTGGTTCGCAGACGTGTTCGCGGACTTCGTCCGCGAACGGACCGGGCTGTGGTACTCGTGGGCTGACAAGCGCTGGACCCGCCTGCTGCGTGGCGACCCGCGCTATGCGCGCGCGCTCGCGGAGCCGACGCCGTGGCCCGAATCCACAGACGCCGGTGGGACGGCGGAGACCGCAGGGGCATGACGGCGCTCGGCCTGGTTCTGCTCGTGCCGGTTCTCATGTGGGCGGCGCAGTCGGCGGCCCTGGCGGTAAGTGGGCGGCGCGCCGTTCCGCAACTCGGCGGACGCGACCTGCCGCCGTCGGCACAGTCGGCCCTCCGCGTCGCGACGAACGTCGGCCTGCTCGCCGTGATCGCGAGCTTCCCCCTGCTGACCGGGCGGGCGCCGCTGGACTACTACGTCTCACTCTTTCCCGCTGCCCGCGCCGGCGATGCACTTCTCGGCCTCGCCGCGGCCGTCCTGTTTCTCGCCCTGCTCTACCTCGCCTGGCTTGCGACCGGCCAGGTGAGCTTCGAAGTACGTCACCCGGGCCGCAGACTCGTGCCCCGGCTGCTCGCGCTGGTGCCGACCGCCGTCCTCGTTGCGCTCGTCGAGGAGCTCCTGTTTCGCGGCGTTGTGCTCGCCGGCCTGGCGGCGGACCTGGGACGCTGGCCCGCCCTCCTGGTTGGCTCACTCGTGTTCGCTGCTGCCCACTACGTGCGCCGCGTCAAGCGCTACTGGACCTTCCCGGGGCACGTCGCCCTGGGCGTCCTCTTCAGCGCGGGCTACCTGCTCACGGACGCCCTGTGGCTGTCATGCGGCCTGCACGCCGGCGGCGTACTGATGCTGCTCGGCGCGCGTCCCTTTGTACGCTACCACGGCCCCGGCTGGCTCGTTGGCGCGAGCATCTACCCCTACGCGGGCTCGGTCGGCGTCGCTGCCTTGCTGGCCTTAGCCGGCACGCTGGCGTTTCAACTCGGAGGTAACCCGTGAGTGCGCCGGACCGACGCGTGGTCTTCGCCTTAGCGTCGCGCAAGGGAGCCGACAGCCGGAAGCTCGCGCAGTGGCTCGAGGATCGCGGCTACGTCGACGTGAGGTGGGCCGATCCGCGCGACGTGGACGAGGTCGAGCGCGTCATCCGCGAGGGTAGCGCCGTCCACGTCGTGCTTGCGTCGGCTGATGCACTCCTTGCGGCCGCCTGGAGCGGTCGCATCACGCTCGACCTGTGGCGTAACGTCACAATTGAGATTGCCGACGAAGCGCCGGCCCTCTCGCCCGATGCGCTCCGTCACGTTCTCATGCACTGGGACGCCTGGCGCAGCGCCGACCGGGCGCGGAGCCTGGTCGCCGCGGTGATCCTGAGCCTGCTGGCGGTCCTCGCCGCGTCCCTCGTGCTGTGGGCAGGTCTGCGCTGATCGCCGGCGGCCGCCGGATCAGCCCCCCAGTAGGTTCAACACATCGCTCTGGAAGTCGGCCCGGAGCTTGCCGATCGCGCGCGTCTCGAGCTGTCGGATGCGCTCCTTTGAAACACCGAACCGCTGCCCGATCTGCTCCAGCGTGAGGGGCTCGCCCGCGCCATCCAGCCCAAACCGCTGCCGCAGGATGGTCTGCTCCCGCTCGTCCAGCGACGCGAGCATCCGGTCGAGCACGGCCCGACGTGTCACCGCCTCGTCCGCCTCGGCGTCGCCCAGCTCGTGCGCGGCGGTTGTCGACAATAGCTCGTCACGCCCCGTCTGGTAGCGCTCGCGGATCTGGTGCTGCTCCGGCACGCTCCGGGCGAAGTTCTTCATGATCGCCCACGAGGCGTACGTGCTGAACTTGAAGCCGCGCGTGTAGTCGAATTTCTCGACCGCCCGCATCAGCGACACGTTCCCATCACTGATCAGCTCGAACAGATCGTTCGCCGGGCCGGCGTGCCGCTTCGCGATGCCCACCACGAGCCGCAGATTTGCTTGGACAATCTCGCTCTTCACGCTCGCGGCCGCCGCGACCAGTTCGTCGATGCGGTCCAGAACATCAGCCGTGGCCGTCTCGGGGACGAGCTGCGCCCTGAGCTGCTCCGCCTTGAACTTCAGGTAGTTCATCTTGCGGAACAGGTGCACCTCCCCCGCCGGTGTCAGGAGCGGGATCCGGAAAAGCTGCGCGAGGTACGGCGGAAGGCCAGCCGGAATCCGCCGTGCGGACTCGGGCAGCGGCTGTCGCAGTGCCGCGGCGGGCGTCCGTTCGAGGATGACCGCGTCCGCATCCGGCACGAGGAACTCGTCGCTCGGGACGAAGTCGATTCGCTCGGCCCGCAGCGAACGAGCGCGCATCTCCGTGATCGTCGCGTAGACCCACGAAGTCGGGCGTCCGAAGCGCTCCGCCAGCGCCCCCACGGTCGCCCCGTCGACGTAGGCCTCCCACAGCGCGAGTCGGCAGTCATCCCGCTCGACCTGGAGCACCGAGCGATTGAAGATGCCCGCACCCGCGTGCGTGTCGTCATGCTGCTTGAGGATCAGGCGCACGGTCTCGACCGCTCGCCCGAGCTCGGCCGAGATCACGCGCGCAACCGCGTTGACCGTTCGATGCCCGCTTCCGACAAGCTCCTGGGCACGCGCGATCACCGCCGCGCGCTGCTCGTGCGTAAGCTGCGAGAAGTTGCTCCCCCGCTCGACCAGGCTCGCGTTGGCCCCGACGAACCGCCGAACGCAACGATCCACGAACATCAGGCGGACGCGGCGATCGGCACAGCGCAGGCGCCACCCCGTCAGCCCCCGCCGACGCCAGCGGAAGATCGTCTTCGTGCTCACGTCCAACCGGCGCGCCAGCTCAGACACACTGAACACAGGCTCCGGCCACGTCTCGACGCTGAGCCCGGCATCCTCGCTGAGTATCTCGGCCAGTACGACCAGATCGCCGACCAACTCCCCCCCGTCCATCAGCCGAGCGACCTCCGAACCGGTCGGACGAAAGCCGGTGAGGGCGTTGCATACGAAGTCGGCCGGATACCGCCGCCCGGGATCGATCACGCCAAGCAGGAACTCGATACCCAGTAGCTGCTTGACGCGCAGACGGCGCGGTCCCCGCAGGAGCTGTTCGCCGAGCGTACGAATCGGTTCCAGCTTCAGCGCTTCCATACGCACTCTCTTCGGCTAGTTGCGCGCTTCCGCCCGCGCGACTGCCTCAGCCATCGCCTGGGCAGACTGCCATGCGAAGCTACGCCGCCAGCCTAACGTCCGGATAACACGGCTCGCGATACCGCGCTACCCGCACCAGCCCATATTCTTTCCGCGCCCAAGTGCCGGGTCAACGTCAATCCGCCAACATTCCGCGTCCAGACCCAGCTATTTCACGAAAACGTAGTACAACTGGCCCTCCGAGCCCGTGCGCCCGGCCAGAGCCTCCGCCCCGGAACCAATCCCCATCCAGATGTCGCACCGCCCGGCCGCCCGGATCGCGCCGCCCGTGTCCTGGTCCAGCGC
>CAADGM010000157.1 GCA_900696535.1 uncultured Planctomycetota bacterium | reverse complement strand
GCGATCAACAGCGCGGCGAAGCCCCAATCAATGTACGGCTTGTACGGATCCGCGCTGCGATACGAGAGCCCCGGCTCGCGGAACGGCCCGGTGTCCTCGTCGTCGGCTGCCAGGGTGGGCGCAGCGCAGGCCAGCGCGAGCGTGGCTGCCAAGGTCCAGCGACAGAGCGACTTCCAGCCGGAGCGGAGCATGACCGGGCCTCCTGGTTCGACTACGGGCGCACGGAGAATAGCGGCGGCTTGCAAGCGCCGCAACGCGGGGCAGTTGCGCCCGGCGCGCGTGCCCGCCACCGGCTTGAGCCCCCCACCGCATTTCGGATATACTGATTTCCTTAAATGTACCCGGACCCCGGAGCGTGCACCGCCCGCCGCGCCAGGTTCCGCGGAATCCGTACGACGCACGAAGCTTGCTGGGAGACCGCCATGCCTTCAAAGGTCCGACGACTGATCATCCTGGGAGCGGCCGGCCGCGACTTCCACGACTTCAACACCGTGTGGCGCGACGACCCGAGCATCGAGGTGGTGGCCTTCACCGCGACGCAGATCCCGGACATCGCCGGACGGACCTACCCCCCCGCTCTCTCCGGCCCGCGCTATCCGCGCGGCGTGCCGATCTACGCGGAGACCGAGCTGCCGAAGCTCATCCGTGAGCACGACGTGGACCTTGTCGCCATCGCGTACTCCGACTTGCCGCACCAGGAGGTAATGCACAAGGCGGCCCTGACGAACGCCTGCGGAGCCGATTTCATCATGCTCGGCAGCGCCCGCACGATGCTTCGGAGCGGCAGGCCCGTCGTGGCGGTCTGCGCGGTGCGTACTGGCTGCGGCAAGAGCCAGACGACGCGGGCCGTCGCGAAGATCCTCAAGGACGCCGGCCGGCGTATCGCCGCCGTCCGACACCCGATGCCCTACGGCGAGCTGAGCCGGCAGGTCTGCCAGCGGTTCGCCTCGCTGGCGGATCTCGACACGCACCACTGCACGATCGAGGAGCGCGAGGAGTACGAGCCGCACATCGTGGCTGGCAACCTCGTTTTCGCCGGCATCGACTACGCTCAGATTCTCCGCGCCGCCGAGGCCGAGGCGGACGTGATTCTCTGGGATGGCGGCAACAACGACGCGCCATTCTTCAAGCCCGATCTCTTCATTACCGTCGTCGACCCGCACCGCCCGGGGCACGAGCGCGCCTATTACCCCGGCGAAACCAACCTGCGCATGGCCGACGTAGTCGTCGTCAACAAGGTCGACACGGCCGACGCGGCCGCGGTCGACACGGTGCTGAGCAACGTCGCGGCGGTGAATCCCGGCGCGACGGTCATCCGGGCGCGCTCGCCGGTGTCGGTGGATCAGCCCGAGGCCATCCGCGGCCGTCGGGTGCTGGTGCTCGAAGACGGACCGACGGTCACGCACGGCGAGATGCGCTACGGCGCCGGGCACATTGCGGCCCGGCAGTTCGGCGCTGCGTCCATCGTGGACCCTCGCCCGCACGCGGTCGGTTCCATCCGCGAGACGTTCGCCCGCTACACGCACGTGACGGAGGTCCTGCCGGCGATGGGCTACGGGGCGCGGCAAATCGCCGAACTCGAGCAGACGATCAACGCGACGCCGTGCGACGTCGTGCTGATCGGCACGCCGATCGACCTGGGCCGGATGCTGAAGATCAACAAACCGCACGTGCGGGTGACGTACGAACTTGACGAGGTCGAGCCGGGCAGGCTGGCGGCCGCAGTGCAGCGCGTCCTGTCGGGCCGGTGAGCGGTCCCCGTCCGGGGCGGGGCGGCTCAGTTTCCGCCGACGATCGCCGCCGTGCTCATGAGCTCGTCGAGCAGGGCCAGCGCGACGCGGCCAGGGATCTGGAACGGGTCGAGGTGCGGGCCCTCGGAGTACTTGAGCACGACGCCGACGTTGAGCTTGTCGAGGTCGACGCGGCCCATGCGCCAGCTCGCGAACCGCCGCGCGTCGATCTCGGCGTAATCGAGCAGCGTGACGTCGGTGTGCCGCTCGTCGCGCAGCAGCTTGCCGTAGAGCCGGTTCACTTCTTCGCGGCTGCCCTCGAGAACCTGGATGAAGACATTGCCGTGGCAGACGCACAGGACGCCCGTCAGCCCTGTTTCGAGGTTGTGACGCCGCGACTGGCTCAGGATGTCCTCGATCAGCTCACCCGTAACCGGGCGAACGGAGCGGCTGGCGTAGATGAGGCGCACGAGCATGGCGGGTCTCCTCAGGCGCGCTCGCCGCTGCTCAGCAGCGCGAGCAGCTCGCGGCGGAGGTTCGGGTTCTTCAGGAAGCTGCCGCGCATCACGCTGTTGACCATCTTCGAGTCCATGTCCTTCACGCCCCGCCACTGCATGCAGTAGTGGTCGGCCCGCATGACGATCGCCACCCCGTCCGGCCGCATCTTGTCCTGGAGCAAATCGGCGAGCTGAACGATGGCCTCTTCCTGGATCTGCGGGCGGGCCATGACCCATTCCACCAGCCGGGCGTACTTCGACAGGCCGATGAGGGCCGAGTGCTCGTTGGGCATCACGCCGACCCAGAGCTGGCCGATGATCGGGCAGAGATGATGCGAGCACGCGCTACGGACCGTCACCGGGCCGACGATCATCAGCTCGTTGAGCCGGGCGATGTTCGGAAACTCGGTCACTGGAGGCATGGAGACGTAGCGCCCGCGGAACACCTCCGTGAGGAACATCTTGGCCACGCGCCGGGCCGTGTCCTGCGTGTTGTGGTCGCCCTCGGTGTCGATCACCAGGGCGTCGAGCACGCCGCGCAGCTTCGCCTCGACCTCCGCCTGAAGTGCCTCGAGTTCACCTGGCTCGATGAAGTCCGCGATGTTGTCGTTGGCGTGAAAACGCCGGCGGGCGGCCCTCAGCCGCTGCCGAATGCGATCCGCGACGGGCGTCTCGCTGGCCGTCTCGCGTAGGGTCGGGATCACTCGTACCTCCTGTCGGCAGAGTGTAGCCGCGTGCTTCTCGGCCGCCAGTGGAGCCACCGAGGCTGGCCCACCGAAGCGCTTCAAGCTTGAAGATTCGCACCGCACCGTGCCACCCGCAACCGGCCCACACACCCCCAGACCCCTGCTAACCGCCCCCCTGCGGAGCCCCCGCTTCCCCCGTGGCGCACCAGCGGATGGCGGCTGTTCCGCGTCGCCCCACCGCGGCCCGCTCGGCGTGTTCACCCGCCGCTGCGCCATGACGTCCACCAACTCCTCGGGGCGTCATACACGAAGTGCCGGCGGCGAAGATGTCGATTTCGTCCTCCCCGCTTCGGACGAAGCGCGGTGCCCGATCAACTTCGTACGCCCCTTGCAGCATCCAGATACCACGGCCCGGACGGTTGCTAACCATCGATCCCACTACGTTTCGCGCCGTGGGGCCCCGTCTCGCCGCTGGCAGGCGGATCTACCCCTGCGCCGCCGCAACCGCCCCCGGTGCGAACGCGCCGCGCAGCTCACCCGCCGCGAGCAGCCGCTGCACCTGGCCGATGACCGCGCGGCGATAGAGGCGCTTGGTGATGTGTGGGCGGATCTCGGCGATGCGGCGATAGGCGGCCCGGGGCGAAAGGCGATAGGCCGCCATGAGGTAGCACATCACCAGCGTTGTACTGCGTCCCTGGCCGGCCTTGCAGTGGACATAGACGCGCTGCCCGCGACGCCGGCACGCGGCGATGAAGCGCAGCCCTTCGAGCACGTGCTCCAGCGTGGGCGGGTAGTAGTCAATCGTCGGAAGCCAGAGCTGCGTCAGCCCGGCGGCGCGCAAATGCTTCTGGTATCCGCGGAACTCCTCGCAGAGATTGATGACGCCGCCGACGCCGAGATCGCGCAGCCGACGAATCTCGCGCCGCGAAGGAGCGCCGCCGAGCAGCACGTGCTCGTCCACCCAGTCCCAGATCCGCCACTTGCCGGTTAGGTACATCGCCCGGTTGAAGTAGCGCGCGGGGTGGTATTGCAGCCGCATGAACAGCCGCACGACCGGGCTCACGCCGCCCCCTGTCCGGCGCCGAGCGCGCCGGCGGGACGGTGCGGCGCCGGGCACCGCGGGCAGGTTACTGGCAGCCGGGGCGCCGGCATCGGCGCTCATGCAGGAACTCCTCGACGCTCACGACGCTCGGCGCCGCGGGCTGCGCGGCGCCCGGGTCCGCCCGGGCCGGCTCACTTGCCGAGCAGGAGCAGCAGCAGCCCGTTCTGCGCGTGCATGCGGTTCTCGGCCTGGTCGAAGATGGCCGAGTTCGGCGTGCGCGCGGCTTCGTACTCGATCTCCTCGCCGTAGTGCGCGGGCAGGCAGTGCAGGACGATGCAGTCCGGGCGCGCGTGGGCCAGCAGCGCGCGGTTGAGCTGAAAGCCCTTGAACTTCTCGCGGCGGGCCGCGGCCTCGGACTCCTGCCCCATCGAGGCCCACACGTCGGTATACAGCGCGTCGGCGCCCCGGGCACCCTCGGCCGGATCGTGGACGACGCGCACCTGGGCCCCGCTTTCGCGGGCGATGGCCTGCGACTCGGTGGCGACGCGCGGGTCGGGCTCAAACCCCTTCGGGCAGGTGATGACGCAGTTCATGCCGACGCGGGCGCAGCCATACATGAGCGAGTGGGCCACGTTGTTGCCGTCGCCGATGTAGTTCAGCGTGAGGCCGGCCAGTTTGCCCTTGCGCTCGCGGATGGTCAGGAGGTCGGCCAGAATCTGGCAGGGATGCTCGAAGTCGCTCAGCCCGTTGATGACCGGGCAGCGGGCATGGCGGGCCAGCTCCTGCACGATGTCATGACCGAACACGCGGGCCATGATCACGTCGACGTATCGCGAGAGCACGATCGCGATGTCCTCGGTCGTCTCGCGCTCGCCGATCTTGAAGTCCACCGGCGAGAGGTAGATCGCGTGTCCGCCCAGCCGGGTCATGCCCGTTTCAAACGACACGCGCGTCCGCAGCGACGGCTTCTGGAACAGCATCCCGAGCGTCTTGCCGGCCAGCGGCCGCTCGGCAATGACCCGGTCTGTGTGCTGCTTGGTCGCCGTGGCGCGATCCAGAATGGCGCCGATCTCGTCGCCGCTGAGGTCCTTCATCGAGAGCAGGTGCCTGCCCTTGAGTGCCGCTGTCATGGGGGTTGGGCTCCGTTGCCGGTCCGCAAGCCGCCGCGTGCGGGTCTGATCCTTGCAGCCGGACGCGAAGGTAGTGTATAGGCCGCGCGAAGATTCGGCTATGCTGAGCCGCCGCGGGCGGCGTGCGGGCCCGCCGCGGGCCGGCTGCCGTCGCGTCCTGGGAGGCGGCGCGCTACTGCTCCCGGCGTGGCCCATCAGCGCGGCGTGAGGCTCCGTCTGCCGCGCGAGCGACCCGATCATGGTCCGCGTGCACGAAAGGGTCCGAAGATGCTGTTCATCGGCGACGTCCACGTCTACGTCAGCGACATGGCCCTGGCGCTGCGGTTCTGGGCAGACGGTCTGCGGCTCGAGGTCGCCGAGAAGGAGATCACGCCGCACAGCGGTTTCGCCCGGCTGAACTTCCCCGACGGCGGGCCGTCGTTGCGGCTGCTCGGCCCGGTGGATCCCTGGCCTGAAGGGCTCCGCCCCCCCACCGGCATGTACCCGACGATCCGGTTCGATCTCACCACGTCCGAGTTTGACGACGTGCTCGTGCGGCTCATCGACCACGGGGGCTCGCAGATCGACGAGATTGAGACATACGGCGGCCTGCGGGCCGTGACCGTCGCCGACCCGGACGGCAACTCGTTTGAGCTGCTTGAGATCCACGGCGAAGGCGAATCCGCGCGCGGCGGCCTGGGCTGAGCGGCTGACGACCGGCGATGAAGCTCAGGCTGCACACACTGATCCTGCTAGGACTCGCGGCCGGCGTCGTGCTCGGCCTCGTCCTGCACCAGCTCGGCCCGCGCGACCTCGACCCCGCCGCCGCCCCCACCTGGTGGCGAAACACCATCTGGACCCTCGACCTCTTCGGCCAGACGATGTTCGTGGGCGCGCTGCGCATGCTCATCGCGCCGCTGATCTTCGCCAGCATCATCGCGGCGGTCACCAGCCTCCCGCGCCTTGGAGATGTCGGCGCCATCGGCGTCAAGACGCTGACGTTCTACATCGCGACCACCGCGGTCGCGATCCTGATCGCTCTCACCCTCGTCCTCACCCTCCAGCCCGGGCGGTCCGCTCCGTGCCAGACGGAGCGTGACCGGAGGACGCGGGAGCTATCAGAGCTCCGCACGCGCTACGAGCGTGAGACGGCCGCCGCCGCGCTCGCATCGGACGGACGCGCGACCCCAGACTACCTGGCCTGGCTCGAGCAAAAGCAGGTCGGTGCCCCGACGATGGACCCGCGCTTCGCCGCCGTTCGTCAGCAGGCCCAGCGCACCCCGGCGGAGATCTTCAAGGAGGACATCCTCCTCGGCATGC
>CAADGM010000156.1 GCA_900696535.1 uncultured Planctomycetota bacterium | reverse complement strand
CGCAGGTCCATCAGCGTGCGATGCGTCGCGAAGAGCACGAGGTACTGCGAGAAGACGCGGAAGACGTTTCCGAGCAGGTTCACGACGAGCAGCGCCCCGAGCAGGATGGCCAGCGTTTGCATCCGGTCGGCGGGCGTGTTGCCGGCCGGGAAGAGTGGGGCGAGCCAGGTCAGGTAGCTGCTGTACCACTTCTCGTGCCGCTGGGCGGCCTCGATCATGGCTTCGTGCAGGCTGTGTTCGCTCGTGATGACCTTCAGAATCGGGAGCAGCCCGCCGAGGCTGGCGGCGTAGGTGAGCGCCACACCGATGCCCAGGATTACGCCCCAAGCCATCGCCCGGCGATGCGGACGGACCAGGGCGAGCATGCGCCAGACAGCCCGGCGTGCGGCGGCCTTGTCCTTCTTGACACCTGTGCGGCGCGCAAGCAGCCCTGAGTCGCTGGCACCAGACTGGGGCTGAAGGACGGAGTCGCTCATCAGGGGTTGTAAGTAATGCTGCTCACTGGTGATGGAACGCGAAGAACATCATGCGGCGTCGAGCCAACCGGTATCCCGCAGTGCCCGGGCGACTGGCCTTGAAAGTCCGGCCGTCCGTCGTTGCCTGGGAAAGGCGGCCATCGCCCGGCGATTGAAAGCCGGCGGGCATAATAGCCGGAAACGGTGTCGGCCGGGGGCGCGCGTCTTTCGCAACACCTGGGAGGCCCGGCGCGGGCGGCTGTCGGCCGTGAGTGGCAGCGCACGCACGTCGTGCGCGACGGCACGGGGGTTGCCCAGCCGGGGGCGTACTGTCACATTGACACTGTCAGCCCGACACGGGCGGACGCCGGGTCGAGCGCTGCTGCCGGAAGCGAGCGGCTGGCCGAATCGATAACCTGTTTGAAATGCGCGGTTTGAGGCGGCCTCGGAACACTCCAGGGCTGTCCTGCCGCGTTTGGCACTGGGATTGCCCGTCACAGAGCGGGCATGGTATTGACCCGCGGCGCGGCCCGTCGCGCCGGACGGTCTGGTTTCGGGAGCGGCCGGCTACGGGGCGTGCCGCGCCCGGGTGCTTGGGACGGCGTCGGCGGTCCTGGCAGCCGGCGGGCCGTAATACGCGTGCCCGAGCCGGCAAAAATTCGCACGCAGGAGACTTAACTCATGGCGGTCAAGCAGCTTGCATTCGATCAGGAGGCCCAGAAGGCCATTCTCGCCGGCGTCCAGAAGCTCGCCGGCGCCGTCAAGAGCACGTACGGCCCGCGCGGTCGGAACGCCGTGCTCGACAAGGGCTGGGGCGGCCCGCGGGTCACGAAGGACGGCGTGACGGTGGCCGAGGAGATCGAGCTGCACAACAAGTACGAGAACATGGGGGCCCAGCTCGTCAAGGAGGCGGCCAGCAAGACATCGGACGTCGCCGGCGACGGGACCACCGCGGCGACGGTCCTGGCTGAGGCAATCTATCGCGAGGGGCTCAAGGCCGTGACCGCCGGCCACGACGCCAACAGCATCAACCGCGGCATCGAGGCCGCCGTCCGGGCCATCGTGGACGAGGTCAAGCGAATGGCCCGTCCGGTCAAACTGGACACGAAGAGCCCGGCCGACGTGATCGACATCGCGACGATCTCGGCCAACAACGATCGGGCCATCGGCGAGATCATGGCCGACTGCTTCACGAAGGTCGGCAAGGACGGCGTGATCACGGTCGAGGAGGGCAAGAGCCTCGAGACGACTGTCGACGTCGTGGAAGGCATGCAGTTCGACCGCGGCTACCTGAGCCCGCACTTCATCACCGACCCTGACGCGATGGAGGTCGCCCTCGACAAGTGCTTCATCCTGGTCTACGAGGACAAGATCTCCAGCGTCACCAAGCTGGTGCCCCTGCTCGAGAAGGTCGCCCAGACCAAGCGGCCCCTGCTCATCATCGCCGAGGACGTCGAGGGTGAGGCCCTGGCCACGCTGGTCGTCAACAAGCTCCGCGGCATTCTCAGCGTGGCCGCGGTCAAGGCGCCCGGCTACGGCGATCGGCGCAAGGCGATGCTCGAGGACATCGCGATCCTCACCGGCGGCCGGGCGATCTTCAAGGAGCTCGGGATCGAGCTGGACAACGTGAAGATCGAGGACCTGGGCCAGGCCAAGAAGGTCCGTATTGACGCGGACAACACCACGCTGATCGAGGGCGCCGGCGACACCAAGCTCATCAAGGCCCGGATTGAGCAGATCCGCCGCGAGATCGAGCAGACCACCAGCGACTACGACCGCGAGAAGCTGCAGGAGCGGCTGGCGAAGCTGGCCGGCGGCGTGGCCCAGATCAACGTGGGGGCCGCCAGCGAAGCCGAGCTCAAGGAGAAGAAGGCCCGAGTCGAGGACGCGCTGCACGCCACCCGCGCGGCCATCGAGGAGGGCGTTGTCCCGGGCGGCGGCGTGGCGTTGCTGCGGGCCCGCAAGGTGCTCGACAACGTCAAGGTCAAGGGCGATGGCGAGAAGGTCGGCGTGCAGATCGTTCGCAATGCGGTGGTTGTGCCGATTCGCCAGATCGCCGCGAACGCCGGCTTTGACGGCGCCGTCGTGCAGAAGAAGGTCGAGGCCAACAGCAACGTGAACTTCGGCTTCAACGCCGACACGGGCGAGTACGAGGACCTGATGAAGTCGGGCATCATCGACCCGGCCAAGGTAATTCGCAGCTCGCTGGAGAACGGCAGCAGCGTGGCCCGCGTGCTGCTGTCGGCCGCCTGCCTGATCGCCGAGAAGCCCCAGTCCAAGAAGAAGGGCAAGGGCCACGGGCACGATCACGGCATGGGCGGCATGGGCGGCATGGGCGGCATGGATGACATGGACATGGACATGTAACCGCGACGGGGCGACGAATGTGCGACGCGCGGCCCGACGGCCGAGCCGGCCGCGACCGGAATGACGCCGAGCATCAGACGAACTGGAAGAGCCAAACAACCGAATTGAACCTGGATTTCCCGGCTCCCGGGATGGAGACGTGACGATGGCGACTGCGACTGCGAAGAAGCTGAAGATCCGTCCGCTGGATGATCGCCTGGTGGTCGAGCGGCTCGAGGCCGAGGAGCGCACCCGCGGCGGGATTGTCCTGCCGGACAGCGTCCGCGAGAAGCCCCAGGTCGCGAAGGTGATCGCGACCGGGCCGGGCAAGCTGCTGGAGAAGACCGGCGAGCGCGGGCAGATGTCGGTGAAGGTCGGCGACACGATCTTCTTCGGCAAGTACAGCGGAACCGAGGTCGAGCTCGAGGGCGAGAAGTACGTCATCCTCCGTGAGAGTGACGTGCTGGCGATCCAGGAGTGAAGCGAGAACTGAGGATAGAGAAGTAAGAAGCAGGCAGTGGGAAAGCGGGACGACCGCGATTCGAGCTTTCTCAATTCTCACTTCTTACTTCTCACTTCCTGCTTTGCGAAGCAAAGGAAAGCATTATGCCTGCCAAGCAGTTGATGTACGCCGAACACGCCCGCCGTGAGATGCTCGAGGGCGTTCGCAAGCTCGCCCGCAGCGTCAAGAGCACGCTCGGCCCGGTCGGCCGCAACGTGCTTCTGCACAAGTCGTGGGGTGCCCCGCGCATCACCAAGGACGGCGTCACGGTCAGCAAGGAGATCGAGCTGCCTGAGCCGTTCCAGAACATGGGGGCCAAGCTGGTCAACGAGGTCGCCAGCAAGACCTCCGACGTGGCTGGCGACGGCACGACCACCGCGACCGTCCTGGCCGAGGCCATCTTCGCCGAGGGTCTCAAGCTCGTTACGGCGGGCGTGAACCCGATGGCCCTCAAGCGCGGGATCGACGCCGCGGTCGAGGTCGCCGTCGAGGAGATCAAGAAGCAGTCCGTCAAGATCAAAGGCAAGGATGACGTGGCGAAGGTGGCCACCATCAGCGCCAACGGCGACAAGGAAGTCGGCAAGATCCTCTCGTCGGCCTTCGAGAAGGTCGGCAAGGACGGCGTGATCGAGATCGAGGAGGGCAAGAGCCTCGAAACAACCTGGGAGCATGTGGACGGGATGCAGTTCGACAAGGGCTTCATCTCGCCCTACTTCATCACCAATCCCAACTCCCTGGAGGCCGTGCTCGAGGATCCCTACATCCTCATCTACGAGAAGAAGGTCAGCAGCATCCGCGACCTGGTGCCACTGCTCGAGAAGACACTCACGACCGGCAAACCCCTGCTGCTCATCGCCGAGGACATCGAGGGCGAGGCCCTGGCCACGCTCGTCGTCAACAAGCTTCGCGGCACGCTCAACGTCTGCGCGGTCAAGGCCCCCGGCTTCGGCGACCGCCGCAAGGCCATGCTCGGCGACATCGCCGCGCTGACCGGCGGGACGTTCGTCAGTGAGGACCTGGGCGTCAAGATCGAGAACGTCACCCTGGAGATGCTGGGTCGCGCGAAGCGCGTCGTCGTGACCAAGGACGATACGACCATCGTCGAGGGCGCCGGCAAGAAGAAGGACATCGAGGCGCGCATCGCCCAGATCCGTGCCCAGATCGAGAAGACCACCAGCGACTACGACCGCGAGAAGCTCCAGGAGCGCCTGGCCAAGCTGACCGGCGGCGTGGCCGTGGTGCAGGTCGGCGGGGCTACCGAGATCGAGGTCAAGGAGCGCAAGGACCTGGTCGATGACGCCTTCCATGCCACGAAGGCGGCGGCCGAAGAGGGCGTCGTCCCGGGCGGCGGCGTGGCCTTCCTGCGGGCGGTCAAGGCGGTCCTGGACGCGGCCAAGAAGGCGGAGAACGACGAGGAAGCGCACGGCTACCGGATCGTCGCCAAGGCGCTCGAGTTCCCGGCCCGCCAGATCGCCGAGAACGCTGGCGAGAACGGCGGCGTCGTGGTGGACGAGATTCAGAGCCGCGGCAAGACAGTGGGCTACGACGCGGCCAAGGGTGAGTATGTCGACATGTTCGAGGCCGGGATCATCGACCCGGCGAAGGTCTGTCGCGTCGCGCTCCAGAACGCCGCCAGCGTCGCCGGGCTGATGCTGACCACGGACGTCCTGTGCACCGAGTACAAGGAAGACAAGCACAAGGACATCGAGGGCGCCCAGCACTGAGACGGATCACAGAACGTGGATCAGCGTGGCGCGGGGCACTCGGCATGACGACGTGGAGCACCCGCGATCAGCGGGTGCTGCACAGATCGGACGAGAGACCGGTGTGAATCACGGCCTGCGCCTCGGCTCCGTGCGATCCGCACCCGCTGACGGCGGGTGCTCCACAGGTTTCGGGATCGGCGCTGGCCTCCGTGGCCGTGCGAAGCGCGAAGTGTAGACAGCGGTAAACAGCGCATGTGGGATCGACTTCCGGTCGGTTCCACATGTTGCGCGCCCTTGAGGCCATGGTGGCGCAGAAACGCGACTACTACGAAGTCCTCGGCGTCTCGCGCGGCGCGTCGCCCGACGAGATCAAGTCGGCCTATCGCAAGGCCGCCTTGCAGTTCCACCCCGACCGCAACAAGGAGGCCGGCGCTGAGGAGCGCTTCAAGGAGGCCGCCGAGGCTTACGAGGTGCTTTCCGACCCCGAGAAGCGGGCCCGTTACGACCGCCACGGACACGCCGGCCTGGAGGGCGTCGGCGTGCACGACTTCGGGGGGATGAACGTCGAGGACATCTTCAGCATCTTCGGCGACCTCTTCGGCGACGCGTTCGGGGGTCGCATGCGTCGCCGGGCCGACCGCGGGATCGACATCCAGACGGCCATCGAGATCGACCTGCGCGAGGTCGTCACGGGCGTCGAGAAGACGCTCCGCTTCGAGCGGCTCGATTTCTGCGAGCGGTGCGGCGGGCAGGGGGCCGAGCCCGGCAGTCGCCGGCGGGCGTGCAGCACGTGCGGCGGCTATGGGCAGGTCGAGCAGCAGACGCAGATGGGCTTCTTTGTCACACGGCAGGTCGTGGACTGCCCGCGGTGTGACGGTCGCGGCGCGATCGTCGAGAAGCCGTGCCGGACGTGCGATGGCCAGGGGCGGCAGCGCCGCGAGCGCGTGGTCCAGGTAAAGGTTCCGGCGGGTGTGCATGACGGGCAGAGCATCCGCCTGCGGGGCGAGGGCGAGCCGAGCGCCAGCGGCTCGGCCCGCGGTGATCTGCGGTGCGTGATCCGCGTGAAGGATCACCCGTTCTTCCAGCGCGACGGCGATCACCTGATCTGCGTGCTGCCCGTCAGCTTCACCCAGGCGGCGCTGGGTGGACAGATCGACGTGCCCACGCTGACGGATCCGGCGCCAATCCGCATTGCTCCGGGCACCCAGCACGGGACGACCATTCGCCTGCCGGGCAAGGGATTGCCGAACATGCGCACGGGGCGACGCGGTGACCAGATCATCCAGGTTCTGGTCGAGATTCCGCGCCGACTGACACGCGAGCAGGAGGAACTGCTTCGTCGGTTCGCGGCGACAGAGGACCGCAGCGTAATGCCCGAGTCGAAAGGCTTCTTCGACCGGGTGAGGGAGTACTTCTCGGGAGAGGGGAAGACGTAGGGAGCAGGCACGGAGGCACGAAGGCACGAAGGCACGAAGGCACGGAGGCACGAAGGGATGAAGGGATGAACGGAATGAGTCAGGCCGAGCAGAAAGGACCCGTCGGTGCCGAGGGCCAGTGCGCTGCGCGCGAAAACGACTCTCCGGAGGTCGCCGCGGGGGCGGCCCCGCCATCCGTTGAGTCGGAGGTCGAGTCCGTGCGACGCGAACTGGCCGAACTGAAAGACAGAAACCTGCGGCTGCTCGCCGAGACGCAGAACCAGCAGAAGCGCTTCGCCCGGGAGAAGAGCGAGGCGCTCCGCTACGCCGAGGGCGACTTCGCCCGCGACCTGCTCGTCGTCCTGGACGACTTTGATCGCACGCTGGAATCAGCCCGCTCGGCCTCCGATGCCAAGGCGGTCGCGGAGGGCGTGAAGATCGTGTACGACCACTTCGTGAAAATCCTCCAGCAGCGGGGCGTGACGGCGATCGAGGCGTCGGGCCGGCCCTTCGACCCGCACCTGCACGAGGCCATGCTTCAGCAGCCCAGCGCGGAGCACCCCGCGGGCGTGGTGATTCAGGAGCTTGCCCGGGGGTGGAAGATGCACGATCGGGTACTTCGCCCGGCGCGGGTCGCCGTGAGCAGCGGCCCCGCGAAGTCCGAAGCGAGCCCGGGTGTGAGCAGCGAAAAGTCAGAAGCGGCCCGCTGAGCGTGGCCGCGGCGGAGTGCGTCGATGCCGACCTACGAGTACGCCTGTAACCACTGCGAGCACCGCCTGGAGCAATTCCAGTCCATCACCGCGGCGCCGCTCAGAAAGTGCCCCGCCTGCGGCAAGCCCGCGCTTCGGCGGCTCATCGGCACGGGGGGCGGCGTGATCTTCAAGGGCTCGGGCTTCTACAGCACGGATTATCGCAGCGAGTCATACCAGAAGGCCGCCGAGCGGGAGTCCAAGCCCGCGGCCTCCGCCGATGCGGCCAAACCGGGCACCGCGGCCCCGGCCGACGCGATGCCCGCCAAGGACGGGACCGGATCGCCGGCGAAGTCAACGGACGGGAACGAGGGCGCCACCCGGAAGCGCGGGCGCGAAGGCACCGCCGCACCGGCCTCGAAGCAAGCATCCGGACCCGCTACGAAGCGCGGCAAGGGCCGCTGAGCCAGGGCCCATACGGCCCAGGGGTGCGACGGTGCAAGACCGCGAGCAGCTCGAGCGCCTTCTCACCGTGGGCTACCCGTGCCTCTCGATCTGCACCCTCGAGGAAGATTACGCGCTGGCGCTGGTGCGCGAGACGGCGGTTCTGCTCAATCGCCGGCTGTGGCTATGGACCGCGACGCACGGACTGCACGACGGCCTCATTCGCGGCGGTCGCGTGATCGGCGGGACCGACTCGCCGGGCGCGGCCCTGGCCCACCTGGCGGAGCTGCGCGACGGGTCAATCACGGCCTTTCTCGATCTGGCGCCGCACCTGTCGGACGCACGGACGCTGCGGTCTCTACGGTCGCTGGTGGCCCAGCTCACCGAGGCCGACCGCCAGCTCGTGCTCATCGACTACGCCAGCGAGTTGCCGCCCGTGCTCGCCGCGGTCGCGACGCCCGTCGAGCTGCATCCGCCGCGCGACGCCGAGATCGAGTCGCTGATCCGCGATACGCTTCGGCGTGCGCACCGCGAGTCCCCGATCGAGATCGACATCCGCCGCGGCACGCTCGACCTGATCACGCGCAACCTCCAGGGTCTGACACGGCGGCAGATCGAGCTGGTGATTCGGGACGTGGTTGTTTCGGACCGGCGCTTCGACGACGCCGACCTGAACCACGTCCTGGCCCAGAAGCGCCGCCTGCTGAACCGAGGCGGCCTGCTCGAGCACGTCGAGACGCCCGTGAGCCTGGACGCGATCGGCGGCCTGCGCCGGCTCAAGGCGTGGTTGCGCGAACGCGACGGCGCCCTGGGCGAGGCCGGCCGGGCGTTCGGGCTGCCCACGCCGCGCGGCGTGCTCCTGCTGGGCGTGCAGGGAGCCGGCAAGAGCCTCTCGGCCAAGGCCATCGCGACCGCGTGGAACCGGCCGCTGCTGCGGCTCGACGCGGGCGTTCTGTACGACCGATACGTGGGCGAGTCGGAGCGGCGGCTGCGCGAGGCGCTGCGCCAGGCCGAGGCCATGTCGCCTGCCGTCCTGTGGATTGACGAGATCGAGAAAGCGTTCGCCTCGGCGGCGGTGCGCAGCGCCGACGGCGGGCTGTCGCAGCGCATGTTCGCGACGCTGCTGACCTGGATGCAGGAGCGCGACGCGCCGGTGTTCCTGGTCGCAACCGCCAATGACATCGACGCGCTGCCGCCGGAGCTGCTTCGCAAGGGCCGCTTCGACGAGATCTTCTTCGTCGACCTGCCCGCGCGCGACGTTCGTCGCGAAATTCTCTGCAGCCACCTGCGCAACCGGCAGCGCGACCCACAGGCGTTCGACCTGGATCGACTCGCGACGACCTCCGAGGGCTGCAGCGGCGCCGAGATCGAGCAGGCCGTGCTCACGGGGCTGCACGCCGCCTTCGCCGCCAAGCGCGAGCTGAGCACCGAAGACCTGGTCGCGGCGCTCTCGGCCTCGCCGCCGCTTTCGGTGGTCATGGCCGAGCGCATCGCGGCCCTGCGGGCCTGGGCGGCGACGCGCTGCCGGCCGGCGGACTGAGTTGAGCGCGCCGAGACGCGGATGGTCGCGGCGCCGCGAAGCGCACGTTCTCGCGACGGCACGTCTCGGGGCAGTCGACCCTACTCCGCCGCGCGTGTGTCTGGGGGTGGTCGGGTGCCAGCCGTGAGCGTGATCTGCGGCGTCGCCGCGGCGCAGGCCTGCGCAAGCCGCTGTCGGGCGACACGCGTGAGATCGTCCGCGGCGCTCGCGTCCCAAGGGAAGCACGCCAGCGATCCATACAGGGCGACTTCCCCGGTAGCGGGGCGGCCGATCGCGCGCAGCTCGAACTGCGCGGCCGCCCGCGTCAGCCGCTCGCCGAAGGATGCTAGGTCCTGGGGGTGTTGCGAGCCCGGCGCCCGGGGGGCCTCGCCGTCGGCCAGGATCAGCGCGAACGTATCATGCGTGTAGCGTACGACGGTGTCGTACTCGCGCGTGCATCGCCGCAGCAGCGCGGACAGGTCGGTCAGCACCAGTTCGTCGATTGCGCCTGCTTCGGGCGCGGCGACCCGATCCAGTCCGGCGACGCGCAGGAGGACCAGCGTCACGCGACCGCGGGCCACGCGCGCCGCGCCGAGCACGTGCTCCAGCCGGCCGGACAGGAAGCGGCGGGTCGGCAGGCCCGTCAGGTCGTCGCGCAGGGCGAGGTTCTGCCAGCGCTGCCGGTCGCGCACCAGGTCCGTGGTGGCGACGACGAGCGCCGCGCAGGTCGCCAGGCGCGCCGCTTCATCGGGAGAGTACGCTCCGCCGCTGCGCGGACCGAGCTCGATTCGGCCGACCGGCACGGCGTCGCGGAGCAGCGGCGTTTCGAGCACCGCCGGCTGCTCGGGCCCGGTGCTGACGGCCACGTCGTCAAGCTCGATTCGCACGCTCTGCGCCTGCGTGAGCTGCGCGATGAGCGGCACCAGTTGCTCCAGCGCGGCGGCCACGCTCTCGCCCAGCTTGCTCGGCGTCAGTGGCGCGGCGGCCGGTACGGGGGCGAGACGACTCGCGGCCGGGACCTCCACGTCCTCGGCGCGGGCCGCTGGTGCATGCGCGGGGTCGGCGTCGTGTGGATCAGCGTGTGCGGGCGCGGTGGCCTGCAACGCGGGCGGCGCCGGAACAGACACACGGCCCAGCAGCAGGGCGGTCTCCAGGTCCTCGCGGGTCACGGGCTCGAGGATGTACTCGTCCGCCCCCGCGTCGAGCAGCGCCCGTGCGATCGGCTCATCCGCGGCGCCGAGCGAGACGACCACGCGCAGCTCCGGGCGGACTTGCCGCAGGCTGGGGATGAACCGCCGTACACGCGGGCCCAGCCCATAGCTCACCAGTACCCCGTCGAAGGGCTCGTGGCCCGCGGCCCACAGCGCGGTGAGCAGCGAGTCGGCGCGCTTGACGCGGCACGCCGGCAGCGTCCGCTTCACCTCGGCGCCCAGCGCCGCCGGTCCCACTACCAGGAGACGCGCATCCGCTCGCATGCCTCCGACTTCTTTCCGGCTCCCGTGACGAGGAGTCAATCGTCTGTCGTGTCCAGCAGGGCGGCCAGCTCCTCCGCCGTGAGCAGCGCGGTGGGCGCCGCTGCGTCCAGCCGCTCCAGCCCGCCGCGCATCCGCGCGGACTCCGGGTCACTGACCCGCGACGCGTCATCGAGCTCGCGCCCGCAGTTGTCAGCGTTGGCGCCGGGGTCATCCATCGACACGAGCCGCTCGATCGGAACGCGTCGCACGCGCGCCGCGAGTTCCGCCGGCGCGCTCCCGAGCAGTTCGCGAAGCGTCGACTCCGCGCAGCAGACGGTCAGGTTTGCATCGTGCCCGAGCGGGATGAGCGCCGCGCCCGAATAGACGACGATCGCCAGGTGTGGCCACGTCTCGCGCAGGTAGCCCAGAAGCTCCGCGTCGCCGTCGCCGAAGCCTTCCGCTCCGACGAACGCCAGGTCCGGCGCAGCGTCGAACCGGGTCAGCAGGAACGTACACGCCTCGAGCACATCTTCGAGCAGCGTCACGTCGAGCCGGTGCCGCTCCAGCCACGCATCCACCAGCTCTGACTCGCGCCGCCGCAATGTCCGTATATGAATGGCCCGCCGCACGTCGCTCACCCGCTCGACCTGACTACTCGTGACAACAACCCCGAGGCTTCTTTCCGGGGGCGATCATACCCTGATGCTGGCCGGGATCAAAAGCGCCCCGGCACGGAACGCGGCGCGTCGGGGTGCGGCAGGCGGCGTCATTGGCACCAAGGTGTTATCCCGGACGTTTTTAGCTTGACGTGGCGCGGAGAGCGTCAATGCGAAGCCGCTTATTGACAGGCCAGGCGCGCGGCGCGGTCCGATCGAGCGGCCGCGCTTCGCGCGTAACGAGCGGCTCAGAACGGAGCTACGTCGGGATCGCGCGGAATGTAGGTGAGCGGGGCACCGGTCGGCATGGGCGTGTCGAACCGCGTGTACTGCCGGTTGAAGTGCAGCTTGATCGTGCCGGTCGGGCCGTTGCGCTGCTTGGCGACGATGACCTCGGCGAGGTTGTCTTCCCCGTCGCCATCGCCTTCGCCGCCGGCGTCCTCTCCGGAGCGATAATACGCTTCGCGGTGCAGCAGCATGATGACGTCGGCATCCTGCTCGATGGCGCCCGATTCGCGCAGGTCGCTCATCCGCGGGCGGTTGCCCTTGCGCTGCTTCTGGTCCTCGGGCCCGCGGTTGAGCTGGGCCATCGCGATGACGGGCACGTTCAGGTCCTTGGCCAGGGCCTTCAGGCCCCGGGAGATTGTGGCGACCTCGACCTGGCGGCTCTCCGTGCCCGGCACGCGCATGAGCTGAAGGTAGTCCACGAAGATGGCCGCGATCTGATGCCGGCGGAAGGCCATTCGCGCGCGGGCGCGGGTTTCCAGGATCGTGAGGTCGCTGGAGTCATCCACCAGGAGCGGCGCTTCGCTCAATTCGTGCCCCGTGGCCGTGAGGCGCTCCAGGTCCGCCTGCGAGTGCCGCCCACGACGGAGGCGATGCGCGTCCACCCGCGCGCGGCTGCACAGGATGCGCTGGGCGATCTGCTGGCGGCTCATCTCCAGTGAGAAGAAGAGCACGGGCCGCTTGTAGTGGATGGCCATGTTCTCGGCCAGGTTCAGCCCGAACGCCGTCTTCCCCATCGAAGGCCGGCCCGCCACGATGACCAGGTCGCCGCGCTGGAGGCCCGACGTAAGGTCGTCGAGCTCGGGGTAGCCCGTCGGCTCGCCGCTGAGTGCGTCGGCGTCGCGGCGCTCGATGGTCTTGAACGCCTCGCGGACCAGGTCGGCGATCGGCTGGGCCTCGCCTGAGGCCCGTCGCTCGGTGACCGCGAAGATCTCGTGCTCGGCCTGGTCGAGAATTTCCTTGGCGGGGCGGCGGGCCTCGAAGGCCACGTTCATGACCTTGTGCAGCGCGTTGATCAGGTGCCGCAGCAGCGCTTTGTCGCGGACGATCTCGGCGTACTGGCGGGCGCGGAGATACGAGGGGACGTCATCGAGCAGCGCCTGGAGGAACTTCCAGCCGCCAAGCTTGTCCCACACACCGCGGCGTTTGAGTTCGTCGGCCAGGACCAGGCCGTCGTCGCTGAGCCGGTTCGCGTTGTACAGGTCGGCCAGCGCGTTGTAGAGCCACTGGTGGCTCTCGCGCGAGAAGACACTGCCGAGGTCGGCCAGGATCGGGACGACGTCGTTGATCGCCTCCCGGGACTGGATCATCGCGCCCAGCAGGGCGCGCTCCGCCTTCTCGTCCTGCGGGAGCAGTCGCTCGAGCGCCGGGCTCAGCCCGGCGGCCGACTTGCTATCCTTCCGTCTTGGACGGGGATTCGGATCGTTCGGCTGGTCCGGCGTCGACGGATTCACCTGGCGCCCCTCCTTCGCGCACGACCCATACCTTCACTTGCGTCTGGAGCTCGTCGGTGAATTCTAACGTGACCATGCGGTTGTCAAGCGTGCGAATGGGCGCGTCGAGCAGAACGTGCTCGGCCCGGACGGCGAAGCCCTGGGCGTTCAGCGCCGCGGCGATGTCCTTGGCGTGAACGCTACCGTAGAGCGTGCCCTCGGCGTTGGCGGCCGCCTCGATCGTGACCGAGACGTCCTTCATCTGCTCGACCAGCTCGGTGAACTCGCGCAGGCGGCGGGCGCGCTCGGCGGCGGCGGCCTTGCGGCGCTCCTCGATGGCCTTGATGTTCTCCGCGGTCGGCTCGGTGGCCAGGCGTTGGGGCAGCAGGTAGTTGCGCGCATAGCCGGGCTTGACTTCGACGACGTCGCCGACGTGCCCCAGCTTGCGGATGTCTTCCAGCAGCAGCAGTCTCATTACAAACCTCACTTCGGCGCGTGAGCCGGGCACGGCATCAGGTCACGAACGGCATCAGGGCCATAAACCGGGCGCGCTTCAGGGCCAACGCCACGCGGCGCTGGCCGGCGGCGTCGAGCCCGGTACGCTTGCGCGAGAACATCTTGCCCTGCGCGCTGACCAGGCGCTGGAGCGTGGCCACGTCCTTGTAGTCAATGTCCTCGGTCTTCAGTCGCGGTGCGCGGACGCGCGGCTCGCTGCTCGAACGACGGGGACGCTTCTTCTTCTGCGGACTCTGGGGTCTTCCTCGCATCACACAGGCTCCGTTGCACGAAGGTTCAGTGCGTGTTGGCGGTTAGAACGGAATCTCCTCGCCCGTCGGCGGGCCGGGCTCCGGCTCGTAGTGGCTCGGCGGGGCGTCCTGGCTACGGCGCTCGGGGGCGCCGCCCATGGCGCCGCGGTCGCCGGGCGCGCCGGGGCCGCTGTCGCCGCGCGCGCCGACGAACGTGAAATTCTCCACCACGACCGTATGGCGCGATCGCTTCTGGCCGTCCTGACCGGTCCACGAGTCCAGCCGCAGGCGGCCTTCGATCAGGATCGGCTTGCCCTTGGTCATGTACTGGTTGATGGTCTCGCCCTGGCGGCCGAAGGCTGACACGTCGATGAAGCAGACCTCTTCCTTCTGGTTGCCGTCCTTGTCGCGCCAGCGGCGGTTGACGGCGAGGCCGAAGTCGCACACCGCCATGTTGCTGGGCAGGTAGCGCAGTTGCGGATCGCGCGTCAGATTGCCCATCAGGATCACTCGGTTGAAGTTCGCCATCGCTGTGCTCCCGAGACGGACGCGCGCCCGCAAGCGCCCGCCGCGCGGCACGACCGCCGCGACGGGCTGGCGGCGACGCGGCTATTCCCTGTCCTGGCTGCCGGGCTCGTCGCCCACGCCGATGCCGACTTCCATGTCGCCGGCCGAAGGGCCCGCCTCCGGCTCGAACTCGCGTCGGCGGTGATGGTCGCGCCCGCCGCGGTCGCCCCGGTCACGGTGGTCGCGATGGTCGCGATCGTCATCGTGACGACGGCCTTCGCCGGCGGGCACGAGCGGGGTCTCAGCATTGTGGGCCTGGAGCGCGGCCAGCTTCTCGGCGCTGATGTCGCTGCGCAGGACGAGCAGCCGCAGGATCACGTCCGAGAGCTGCGCGTCGCGCTCCAGGTCGACGATCCGGTCGGTCGGTGCGTCGAAGTAGGTCAGTACGTAGAGGCCGCGCTTCCGACGGCGGATCTCGTAGGCGAGCTTCCGCTCGTCGAACTTCACGCAGACCAGGAGCGTGGCGCCGATGCGCTCGCAGAGGCGGCGCACTTCCTTGTCCACGCTGGCCCAGTCGCGCATCTGCGCGCTGTCGAACAGGAACAGGCCTTCATAGCGTTTCAACACCGGATCGTCCTCCGATCGCCGGCGGGGCCGTGGCCCGGCCGGCTCGTCATCCTTCGTCGCTCTTTCTGCGGTTAAACCGGTTCATCGCCGCGTCGATGCCCTCGGCGAGCCAGCACTCGGCCGCGTCGGCGGCCTGGCCGAGCGCCGCCTGGATCGTGTCCCGCTCGTCCGGCGCGAAACGGCCCAGCACGTGCTCGACGGTCGCGGTGCGGTCCACCTTGCCGATGCCGATGCGGATCCGGGCGACCTGCTCCGAGCCGAAGTGCCGGAGGATGTCGGCCAGGCCCTTGTGTCCGCCGGCGGAGCCGCCCGCCCGGACGCGGAGCTGGCCCACGGGCAGGTCCAGGTCGTCGTAGATCACCAGCACGTCGGTCTGCGCCAGCTTGTAGTAGCGCCACGCGGCGGAGACGCTCTGCCCGCTGAGGTTCATGTAGGTCATGGGCTTCAGCAGCAGCACGGACTGCCCGCCGCGCTCGACGCGGCCCAGCTCGCCCTGGACGCGTGCCTCGAAGCGCGGAGCGTCGCTGCGCCAGCGCCGCGCCAGCTCGTCGACCACGACGAATCCGACGTTGTGCCGCGAGTCGGCGTACTGGCGTCCGGGATTGCCCAGGCCCGCGATCAACTTCATTGCACCTCGACCGTCCTCGTCACGCTTGCGGCGCCGCGATCACGCGAGCACCTGCTCGGTCGCGCTGACCGGATTGCGCGCCTGCGGCCGCGCGCCGGCCTACTTCTTCGGCGGCGCCTCGGCCGCCTCCTCGTCCTTGTCCTTCAGACCCTTGCCAATGACTTCCGGCTCGGCCGACGCCGCCTCGCCTTCGGCCGCCGCGGCCGCCGGTGTCTCCTCGAGGCCGCCGCGTGGCGTGCGACAGACGCAGACGATGTCGTCCGACCCGGCGAGGGCGGTGACGCCTTCGGGCAGCTCGAGCTCGCGGACGTGCAGCGACTGGCCCAGTTGGAGGCCGTCGACACGAACGCGGATGCTCTCCGGGATGTTGGTCACGAGGCACTCGACCTCGATGTCGGCCATCACGTGAATGACCACGCCGCCGACCGCCTGGCCTGCGGCCGTGCCGCGGAAGTCGAGCGGCACATTCACCTGGACCTTCTTGGTCAGGTCGACGCGCATCAGGTCCAGGTGCAGGGGCATCTTCTGAAGGTGGTCGTACTGGACCTCCTTGATGAGGTACTGCTCCTCGCGGCCGTCCACGACGAGCTTGACCACGTGGGCCGAGTGCTCGAGCGCGGCCAGCAGCTCGCGCTGCGACACGGCGATGTGCTCGGCCGCCTTGCCCATGCCGTAGATCACCGCGGGCACGAGCCCTTCCTTCCGAAGGCGCGCGTTGGCGTGGTGCCCCGCCAGGGGCCGCTTCTGGCCTTGAACCGTTGCGACTTCCATCACTCACACTCCCACGCCCGCCGCGCCGTCCACCGGCCGCGGTCCGGGGCGTTACCAGTTCATGAACAGACTGCTGACGGACTCGTTCCGGTGAATCCGGCGAATGGCCTCGCCCATCAGCTCGTTGACGCTCAGCACGGCCAGTTTCGGCAGCCGCCGCCGGACCTCGTCGGAGATCGGAATCGTGTCGGTGACGGCGATGTGGTCGATGGGCGCGGCCGCGAGCCGCTCGACGGCCGGGCCGCACAGCACGCCATGCGTAGCCATGACCATGATCCGCCGGGCCCCGTGCTTGTGGACCAGCTCGCACGCCTTGGCGATGGTGCCGCCGGTGGCGATGATGTCGTCGACCATCAGAACGTTCTTGCCGCTGACGTCGCCGATGATGTTATAGCTCTGCACGTCCGAGCCGCTGGTGCGGCGTTTGTCGATGATGGCCAGGTCGCCGCCGAGGTGGTTGGCGTAGATGCGGGCGCGCTTGACGTTGCCCACGTCCGGGCTGACCAGCGTGAGCGGGTGCAGGTTCAGTCCCTGGATGTGCGCGGAAAGCACAGGCTCGGCGGAAAGGTTGTCCACCGGAATGTCGAAGAAACCCTGGATCTGGTGCGCGTGCAGGTCGAGCGTCAGCACGCGGTTGGCGCCGGCGGTCGTCAGCAGGTTGGCCACAAGCTTGGCCGTGATGGGTACGCGGCCCTCGTCCTTGCGATCCTGGCGGGCGTAGCCGAAGTAGGGAATCACCGCCGTGATGCGCTTGGCCGAGGCCCGCCGCATCGCGTCGACCGTGATCAGCAGCTCCATCCAGTGGCTATTGGCGGGGGGGCAGGTGGACTGGACGAGGAAGGCGTCGCAGCCGCGCACGTCGTCCGAGATCTTCACCGAAGTTTCGCCGTCGGGGAAATCGTCGATGGCCAATCCGCCGAGCGGGCAGCCCAGGTATTGCGCCACGCGCTCGGCCAGTGGCCGGTTACTGCGACCCGAGAAGACGCGGAGCCCGGTCATCGTCGGTCCCCTCCGTGGTCCAGGCCGCGCGTCGGCCCCGTGATCGTCGCGCCGGCCGGCACGTCCAGCGGCGCCGCCAGGTGGACCAGCGGTCCGATGCGGCAGCCTTCGCCGATGGTCACCGGCCCGTCGATGATCGAGCCGGGCAGGACGACGCTGTCGCGGCCGATGCGGGCGCGGGCGTCGATCCAGGTGGTGGCGGGGTCGATGATGGTCACGCCGTCGTCCATGAGTCGCTCGAGGATGCGGTCGCGCATGACGCGATTGACCAGGGCGAGCTCCCTGCGGCTGTTGATGCTGTAGATGTCTTCAGGGCGCACCGAGCTGATCGCGAGCACTTTCTTGCCCGCGGCCACGAACAGGCCGAGCACATCGGTGATGTAGTACTCGCCCTTCCTGTTGTTGGGACGGAGCTGGTCCAGCGCGGGCATCAGGTCGGCCACGCGGAAGCAGTAGTAGCTCGGGTTTACCTCGCGGATTTGCCGCTGCTCGGGCGTCGCGTCGGCGTGCTCGACGATGCCGCGGAAGCGCCCACCCGCGTCCCGCACGATCCGCCCGTAGCCGCTCGGGTCGTCGAGGACGGCGGTCGCGAGCGTTGCGGCGGCGTCCTCGGCGACATGCCGCTCGATCACCTCGCGGACGACTTCACCGCGGATCAGCGGCCCGTCGCCGCACAGCACCAGGACGTGCTCGTAGTTGCGGATCTGCTCGCGGCAGACCATCACGGCGTGGCCGGTGCCCTGCTGCGGCTCCTGCGTGACCCAGACCGCATCCGCGTCGTCGGCCAGCGCCGCACGCACCAGGTCCTGCCGATGCCCGACCACGATCACGCAGCGGCGCACGTCGGCCTGCCGGCACGCGTCCAGGACGTACGCCAGCATCGGCCGGCCGCAGATCTCGTGCAGCACCTTGGGCAGCTCGCTCTTGAGGCGCGTGCCCTTACCCGCGGCGAGAATGACGGCCGTGATCCGCGACGACAACACGCCTGCTCCCTGCCGGTCGGAACGCGCGTCCGATCGGCGACCGGCCGCGCACACCCGGCCCCGGGCCGGCGGAACTACCCGGCCTGGACTCGAACCAGGAATGCGAGGACCAAAACCTCGTGTGTTACCAATTACACCACCGGGTAACGGTGCAGCCGGCGTGTTCCCTGTCGGACCGCACGCCAAGGCCACCCGCGACACAACGAAGGCACGGTGGCAGACCCGACCAGGAGGCCTGAACCGGCGGCCGTGAACAGCCGGCCCATTGCGGCCCGTGGCCGCGCGCCCCGGGTGGACGGGCGTTCCGGCCGCGAAAGCCGGAACGCGGCAGTATAGCACCCGACCGGCAGCGGTCAACGGCCGGGGCGCTCGCGGTCCCAGGCTTCGGCCACGGCCCCCCGGGCCGCCTCCGGCGAAACAGGTCCGCGAATCCGCACGCTCGCGCGAAGATCGTCCGGGATCGTTGCCACGTGCTCCCGGAACACACCCTCGCTTGTCGGGATCGGCCAATCCACGTGCCAGCCGATCGCCCCGGGGGGGATGTACATCTCCGCCTGCCCGCAGCGACGCGACTGTGCTACAAGCGTGGTTAGCGTCGCCGCGGCAACGGTTGCCGCTTCGATCGCGTGCGCCGGGCGCGACTCTGGTCGCAGTAGCTCGCGATGCAGCTCGACCATCTGCGGCAGACGGTCCGCCGGGCCGCGCGATACGAGCCCGGCCTGGTCGCCCTGCCTGGCCGGCATCAGGTCCAGGCCGTGATAGCTCAGGTAGTCACGAAACTCGGCGATCGAGCGATCCGCGGCCCCCAGGAGCAGCAGCGTGCCGACCATCGCGTCCGTCAGGCGCTCATCGCCCAGCGTCACAACTTCGATCCAGTCCGCGGCCTCGCCGGCGAAGAGCTCCACGCGCACACGCCCGACGTCGCCTGACCAGGTCGGTGCCGCCGTCGCTTCGCCCAGCGGTGTTGCGACGGGTCGCGAACTTGTGCATTCCATCGGCTGGCGCGACTCTGATCTGCTCGCACACCGGGTCACGCACCGCGCGCGGAGCAACTCCGCCGCAATCCGCTGCAACTCGTCGACGCCCGGGACGGTCAGCCGATCCGGGTCGCGATCGGCCTTGAGCAGGTCGCCGCCCACGACTTCCCGCTCACCCAGCGTGAGGGCCCACGCGTCGAAGGACGATCGCCGCTGCCGCGCCTCCCGGGCGGCCAGGGCCCGGGCGCGGTCGAAGGCGATCGGCTCGGGTGGCTTCTGCGTGAGTTGTCGCAGGGCGTCCCGAACTTCGACTTCGATCGGCTCAACGGCCTCGAGTGGCTGCGGCGTCGAGAATTCGAGCGTGACCTCGAATATGCCCGCGTCGCGCCAGGCGAGCCGTCGCCAGCGCGGCGGCAACGCGCCGCGTGTTGCGAGCCGCGCGTGGAGCGGACCGTCCACAGTGTTGCACAGGTGCGCGGCAACTACGTCCCACGCTTGTTGCCCCGGCGCATCGGCCGGTGGCGCCGGCCAGCTCAGGCGCAGCTCATCCCACGTCGCGTCGCAGCTTTCGCGCAATCGTTCAGGCGCGGGACGCGCGGGCGCGGTGTTGCGTCGTGGCGGCTCGGTCCACGGCAGGTCGCCAAATCGCTCGCGGACCTGCTCGATCACGGGCTCAGGTTCGGCCGGACCGACCACGATGACGTGTGCATTGCTGGCGACGAACCAGCGTGCGGCGAAGTCCAGCGCCGCGTCCGACGACACGGTCAGCCGCGGTCCGTCGTCATCGTCGTCGGACCGCTGCGCCGGCGCCGTGCTCCAGAGCGCGAGAGCAAATGCGTACACAGACTCCGGCAGCATCGCCGCCGGCGGCGCCGCGTCGGACGCGCACTCGGATGAGAGGCTGAACCGCCCGAGACCAACGGCTAGCGTCTGGCCGCGCGGGATGCGCGTCGCGATGCGACCTGGCTCGGCAAGTGCTCGCACGCGATGCAGCAGGTCCGGCAGAGCCTCGGGCGGCCCCGACCAGGCGAACCAGACCGCGTCCGGCAGCGTGCCGCTGCTGAAGCGGAGGGACGGACCGCTGCGCCCGGCGGCCGCGAGCTGCGTGGTCGCCGCGGCATCGGGCGGTTTGATCGCTGCGATTTCGCGCCGGGCGCAGGCGTCGAGCGTGTGGCGCGCGGCATTGCACGCGCCGAGCGTCTCGGGGGCGTCGTCCGCCCAGCCAGCGCGGTACCACAGTTGGACGCTGATCCGCGACGCATCGGGCATCGGTACGGCGGCAACACGCAAGCTGTTGTCGAGCTGAGCAAACCGGGGCTCCGAGACCGGCTGCGTGACCGCGGCCTCCCCGAGGCCGAGGGCGACGAGTGCGACGCACACGATGTGCAGCGCACGCGGGATGCTCGGGCTGTGGGCTGGCACGGGCGCTACCCGAAGAACTGCCGCCACATCGCCGGCCCTTCGCGAATGAAGATGACGGCCACGCCCATCAGGCTCTCGCCGGCGATGACGCCGGACGCGACTGGGAACAGGTACTGCTCGTGGGTCTTGGCCGCGCTCCACTTCAGGACTTCGCCGATGACGGCGCCGGTGAAAAAGAGCATCGCGTAGTCGAAGCCGAAGGTCCAGGCCAGGCCGAGCCCGGCCGCCGACGGAACCCAGCGGGCAAGCTTCTTGGGCAGGGCCGCGGCCAGTGCGGGCAGCACCAGTCCGACCACGCCGCCGATCAGGATGCTCCACACCTTCACGGGCTCCAGGTGCTGCAGGCCCTCATTCATCGCGACCGCGACTGCCCGCCAGGTCTGCGCCGCGGGGGCCGGGAAGTCGCGGCCGCCCAGCACCGAGGCGTCGCGCACGACCGCCTGGAACGAGAGCACCGAGATGGCCGTCCCGATGAAGATCCCGGAGAACTGCGCAATGAACTGCCGCCGCGGGTGAGCCCCGAGCATGTACCCGCTTTTCAGGTCGATCAGCAGGTCGCTGGACGAGTCCGCCGCGCCGGCCGTCACGCATGCGCCCATCAGGTTGACGTCGATGCTGCGTGGATAGATCGCCCCGAACGTGAGCTGCGTCACCTTGCCCATTGCGCCGACCGGCGTCGTGTCCGTCTCGCCGCAGACCCGGCACGCCACCAGCGCCAGCGCGAACGACAGCACCACGGCCAGGATCGTCAGCCAGTAGGGCATGCCGAAGGCTTCCTTGCCAATCCAGGCCAGCCCGATCGTGCCGACGATCTGGCCGACGACGAACCACCACGCGGGCGTCTCGATGGCCGCCAGCGGGTCGTCCGTGCTCCGCCGCCGCAGCGCAAACATGCCGCTCAGGTCGCGGAAGGCCCGCAGGGCGCTGCGCCATTGCATGCCGAAGGAGAGCAGCCCGGACGTGACCATGCAGGATGCGCCGCCCCAAAGCGTGAAGTTCAACATGTCCTTCAGTTCGGTCGAGGTCAGCAGGCCCTGGCCCTGGAGCCACGGCACGTACAGGAACCAGCACAGCCCGCCGCCCAGCAGCATCGCCGTGCAGACCGGCAGCCCCGTGATCGCCCCGGCCGCGATGAACATCGGCTGCCAGGAGATCGCCACCGTTCGATCGATCATCGCCTGCGGGAAGATCCGCTCGTTGAAACTCTCGAAGAACTTCTCGCCGCCCAGGCGGCTCGCGGCATCGCCCAGCAGGGCGACACCCTCCATCCAGAACTTGTTCGCGGCGGCCAGCAGCCCGGCCACGCCCAGCGCGATCGACGATTGGATTCCGGTGCCCCCGGTTGTGTGTAGTGCGCGGAGCGTCTCGGCGGCGGCGATGCCCGATGGGAAGCGAAGCTGCTCGATGTTGATCATCTGCCGCTTCATGGGTATGGCCATCGTGGTCCCAAGGATGGCCAGGAAGAACACCCAGCCGAGCAGCACCCACGTCGACGGGGAGGTGTTATGGATCAGGACGTAGGCCGCGATCGCCGACACGAGCGTGCCGCCCGTGGAGTAGCCGGCGGCACTGGCGCACGACTGCATGCAGTTGTTCTCGAGGACGGTCATGGGTGTGAGCCAGCCGCCGGTGGCCGCCCGCAGCGCCGTCCAGATCGAGTACGAGAGGATGCAGGCGGTGATGGCCACGCCGAAGCCCCAGCCGCTCTTGAGGCCGATATAGAGGTTGGTGAGCGAGAGGATGCCGCCAAGCACAGAGCCCATCAGCACGGCCCGCCAGGTGAGCTGGAGCATCGAGTCCCCGCGGCCGCGGTAGCAGCGCTCGTACCACTGGCGCTCGATCTCCTCGGGGGTGCCTTTGAAGCCGTCGATGGGCAGCTTGTACTCGGCTTCGGCGTGGCCGGAGCCTTCCGCGGGTGGGTGGGCATTGGCGTTCAAGCTTGCGCTCCGGGGCGATCAATTGGTGCGAGGGCGAGTCGAGCACGCACGCCCACCGCTGTTTGCGCCATGCGTTCGATCGTTGCTGGCCACGGCAGCCGATCGGGCGAGCCATCGTGAGGCGGGCACGCGCTCGCGTTTCGCAGGGTCCTCGGCGATGACCGCGCTCGTCATGCGTGAACCGCTCAGCCGAGGCCGAACAGCTTTCCGAATACGGAACGCGCCTGGTAGACCGCGATGCCGGCGCCGGTGAGGCTCTCGCCGGCGATGAGCCCCGAGGCGACGGTGAACGTGTAGTCCGACGAAATCTTCGGCGCGCGCTTCTCAAGGACCCAGCCGATCACCGCACCGACGAAGAACATGAAGGCGTTGTAGAACGGAAAGGTCCAGGCCAGGCCCAGCCCGGCCGCCGACGGCATCCACTTGGCCGCCTTGGGGAACGCCATGCTCAGCAGTGGCAGGATGATTCCCACCGCGCCGCCAATCGCCAGCCCCCACACCTTGATCGGATGAAGCGAGCCGATGCCCTCGCCCAGGGCGACGGCTACGGCCTTCCACACCAGCGCGGCCGGGGCGGGGAACTGCTCGTTGCCGATGGCGTCGGCGTTCGGCACAAGCACCGAAAAGACCATCACGGTCACGATGGTTCCGATGAAGATGCCCGAGAACTGCGCCAGGAACTGCTTGCAGGGGTGAGCGCCAAGGAGGTAGCCGCTCTTGAGGTCGGTCAGCAGCGCCGCGGAGCTGCCCGCGGACCCGGCGGTGATGTTCGCGGACATCAGATTGACGGTCATGTTGCCCGGGGCGATGCCGGCGAAGGTGAGCTGCATGATCTTGCCCATCGCGCCGATGGGGGTCGTGTCCGTCTCGCCGGTCACGCGGCAGGCGACGATGGCCAGGATGAACGAGAGCAGGACGGCAATCAGCGTCATCCACCAGGGCATCCCGAAGAGCATCGCGCACAGCCAGGTCAGCCCCACGAGGCCGAAGATCTGCCCGGCGATGAACCACCAGGCCGGGACCTCGATGGCATCCATCGCCCGCTGCACCGCGTCGGGCTGCTTTTTCTGCCCGCCGAGCATCGCGCCCAGCCCGGCGAAGGCGCGCAGCGCGCTCTTCCACTGGAGGGCAAACGAGAGCAGTCCGCTGGTCACCATGCAGCCCGTACCGGCCCAGAGGCTCCAGTCCACGCACGCCCGGAAGCCCGTACCGGTGATGTAACCGTAGTGTTGCAGGATCGGGACATAGATGACCCAGCACGTGATCGCCCCGATGAACATGCTCAGGCACACGCGCATGCCCGTGATGGCGCCGGCCGCGACGAACATCAGGTCCCACGACAGGAGCACGGTGCGACCCATCCACGTCGGGCCGAGCGTGTTCGTGTTGATCCAGCCGACCAGCTCGCTGAGCTGGAACTTCTCCCAGCTTGCCCTGATGAGCGACAGCCCCTCGAGCCAGAACTTGCTGACCGCGGCGATCAGCGCGGCGATGCCCAACGCGATGGCCGACTTCATCCCCTGGCCGCTCGAGCCGTGCAGCGCCTTGAGCGTTTCCGCCGCCGCCACGCCGCTGGGGAACTTGAGTTGCTCCATGTTGATCATCTGGCGCTTCATGGGCACGGCCATCGTCACGCCCAGGATCGCCAGCAGGAACACCATGCCCATCAGGTAGGGCACCGGGATGGTCGTGTTGGTCAGCAAAATGTACGCCGCGAACGCCGAGATCAGCGTCCCGCCCGTGGAGTAGCCCGCCGCGGCCGCGGCCGTCTGCATGCAGTTGTTCTCGAGGATCGTCATCGGCGTGCGGGCCAGGCCGATCCGGTAGAACGTCGTCCAGATCGAGTACGAGAGGATGCAGGCCGTGATCGACACACCGAAGCCCCACCCCGCCTTCAGCCCGATGTAGATGTTCGTCACCGAGAGCAGCCCGCCCAGCACCGACCCCATGATCACCGCCCGCCAGGTGAGCTGCCACAGCGTGTCGCCGCGGCCCTTGTAGCACTGCTCGAACCACTGGCGCTCGATTTCCTCGGGCGTGCCTTTGAATCCCTCCACCGGAATCCGGTAGTTCTCGTACGCTTGGCGCTCCAGCTCCGGCTGGCTCAGGGCCGGGCCACGGACGGCGGCTTCGCGGTTCATGCTGGTGGTGCTCGCTTCGGGCCGGATCGCACCGGCCGGGTTGCGTGACGCAGGACGCGGGCCGCCCGGGCGGCCGCGCAATGGCCGGGATTCTCTGGCCGGCGACCGACCGCCGCAAGCTGGCCTCGGCCGGTCCGCCGGACCGGTGCGGCTTGCCCGGCATCCGAGTACAACGTGCCCGAAAGCTCGGAGAGACTTGCACAGCAACCCGGCGTAGCTGGCCCGGTTACACTCACCTGCGCGGCGAAATCCCGCCCCCCGCGCCCGTAACAGAGTGACACATGCGTCGATGCACGTTCCTGCTGGCCGTCTTGCTGTGTACCGCCTGCACGCCGGGGTTCGACTGGCTCGCACCCTCCGGCCGATCGGTCCCCTTCAATGAAGGGACGGCGCCGCCGTTGCCCGACGCGGATGATCCCCGCTTCAGCGTCCGCCCCGTCTTTGACGCGGTCCCCGGCAAGGACGCCAGCCACGCACCGACCGTCGCCGTCTTCGAGGACGCGTCGCTGCTGGCGGCGTGGTTCAGCTACACGGGGCCGGCAGAACTGGACGGCTCGGCCATCTTCGTCGCGCGTCGGCCGGCGGGCGCCGACGCGTGGACGGAGCCGATGCTCCTGGTCGACAGCCCGGCCGGCGACGGCAATCCCGTGCTCTACGCCGAGGGCGACCGCGTCTGGCTCTTCTTCGTCCGCGTGCCTTTTGGCTGGGCTACGGCGCAGCTCTCGTTGATGCGCTCGGAGGATCGCGGCGTCACGTGGACGCAGCCGCTCGCGCTGCCGGTTGGAGTCGGCACGAACGTCAAGTTCCCGCCGCTGCGGCTCCCGGGCGGGGAGCTGCTGCTTCCCGCGTACAGCGACCTGGTGACGCAGTCGCTCTTCCTCGTCTCGGCGGACGACGGCGCGAGCTGGACGCTGCGCTCGACGCTGTACACGCCGCCGCCGTTCGAGTGCCTGCAACCGTCGGTCGCCCGGCTCCCTGGCGGGCGGCTGCTGACGGTGATGCGCAATCGCGGCCAGAGCTTCCTGTGGGTTGCCGTCTCCGACGACGAAGGGCATACGTGGACGCCGCCGCAGGACGCGGGCTTTGACAACCCGGGCAGTCCGGCGGCGCTGCTGCGGCTGGCCAGCGGCGCGCTGCTGCTGGTGCTGAACGATGATCCCGTGTCGCGTCGCACGCTGTCGGCCACGCTGTCGCGGGACGACGGGCGAACCTGGACGCCGCCGCGCGTGATCGTCACGGGCGCCGGCGCGTACTCTTATCCCGCGCTGGCCGAAGGGGCGGACGGGCTGGTGCATCTTGTGTACTCGCACGAGCGCCAGCGCATCGAGCACGTGGAGTTGAATGCGGCCTGGGTGGCGGGCGAGTAGAAGCGAACCCATGAGCATACCCCAGTGCAAGTCCGCGGGCGCGGTGGGGCGCTGGCGTCTCGGCCGGCCATTGGGGTGGGGCGGGCTCCAACCGGTCTGACGCCGGGCACAGAGCCCCGGCGCTACTGGGTGACCGCGGCACGGGATTCGCCGGAGGCGGAGCTCCGGCGCTACGGGACGCCGAAGGCAGCGCTTCGGCGCTACGGAGCGCGGTCGTCGTCCGGTGGTCTAGCGGGCGTCGCGTCGGCCGTCAGCGCGGCGCGCGCCGTCGCGTCCGCTTCCTGAAGCGACAGACCGAAGAGCTGGTGACAGAGCCGGTCGACGCGGGCGACGAGCCCGGCGTCGGCGGCTTCCTGCTGCGCAGCGCGCATTGCCCAGAGCAGGTTGTTCGGCGAGAGCAGCAGCGCCACGGGCTGCGATACGCCGGCCGTCTTTGCCAGGCGTTTCAGGTCGCGCACCGTCTGCCCGGAGAGTGACAGCACGGCGGCCGCCTGCCGCACGTACGCATCGTCTACCGCCTGCGCCTGGTTGCGCTCGCGGCTGCGCAGCCGCGTCCAGAGCCCGAAGAACGCGAAGATCGACGCGACCATGGTGACGATGAGGATGATCTGCCAGTGCAGCGGGACCGAGTTGCCCACCTGCGACTCGCGGAAGGTGGCGAGCTCCTCGCGCCAGCCGAACTCGGCCAGGAGCCACCCAGCCCGGAGCAGCGTGCTCATCGGGATTCTCTCCTTGCCGTGCCGCTCCCCGCGGTTGCCGTGCGCCGTCCGCCGCCTGAGCCAGCGAGCACCTGCCGGCCGAGCACGTACCAGCGGGCGAATTGCTGTGCGGCGCCGGTCCGCGACGCCACCTCGGTCAGGCCGCGCAGGGCGACGCCGTCGCTAAGCGACGTCATGGCGTGGGCCGCGGCGCGCTGCAGCTCCGGCCACTGGCTCCCAGCGCAGAGCTCGAGGCAGCGCAGCCGCTCGTGCTCACTGAAGCCCAGCACGCAAATCCAGTGCGGCACGCAGGCGCGCAGCTCGGGTGTGATCTCAGCCAACCGCCCCAGCGCCGCCACGAAGAACCGCGGCCGGTTCAGCCGGGGCATCGCCCGCCGAACCGCCGGGTCGCTGAGCAGGTCGGATTGGGCCAGAAGGGCCAGTGCGTGCGCATGCGTGTCCCAGCGGCTGATGCACTGCTCGGCGATTCGCTGCCAGGCGGGCCGGGCCACTCCGAGGATGAGGAACGCGGCCAGGCGGGGCTCGTTCCACTCGAGAAGGTGCTGCTCGACGACGTGGCCGCACCGCCCGGGGCCGCTCCCCAGGGCGGTCCAAAGCGGCTCGCCCAGCTCGCGCGCGTACCACAGGCACGCGCGGAGGACCGACGGCTGGCGATGGCGCTCGAAGGTGCGCAGCGCCGTCGTCAGCGCCGTGACAACGTGGCGCCCATCCTGCGGCGTCTCCGCGAGGGCTCGTTCGGCCAGCAGACACACGGCCTTGGCGGCCAGCTCGCGTGTGAACGGGTCGGGATCGCCGAGGCAGGCCGCCGCTGACGGCGCGAGCTCACCGTCGGGCATCTCACATAGCAGGCCCAGCGCGCTGCGTCGCGCGGCCGAGTCGGTCAGCATGAGGGCTGCGGCGAGCCCCTTCCGTGCCAGGTCCGCCTGCTTGCGGATGCGCTCCTGGAGCGCGGCGTCGAAGCGTAGGTAGTTCGCCGCCAGGGCGACCCACGCAGTCTCGTGGCGACGTTCGACCAGGATTCGCCCCATGCGCGCGGCCCACTCGGGCTCGGCGCGGGGCAGGGCCGCCGCGAAGAGCTGGTTTGCCGCGGGAGAGACGTCCCGAGCCAGCCAGTTGTACAGCTCGTCAATGCCTGGCAAGCCGGCCTCCTCTTGGGGGGGCGTCGCAGCGGCGCGCGGGAGCGCCGCGCAGTAGCGCGCAGCCCGTCCATAAGAGCTGCATCGGTGATCGCGGGAGCGCACTTTGCGCCGATGGCGTCGCGTCCGACCGCGGGCTGATAACGGGGCTTGCGGCTGGCGACGGATGCCCCGGCGAATTAGTATCCGGACGCGCGGCGCGCATCGCCGCCGGCCTTCGAGGACCCCGCCATGATCCGCCCCGCGTGTCCGTCCGCCCCGGTCCGACCCCTCTGCCTGGCACTGGCCGCGCTGCTCCTGCTTCCTGACGCGGCGCTCGCGGACAAGATCCCGGTCAAGAGTGCCGACGACCTGCCGCGCCACACGTACAAGCTTGCCGGCTCGGCGTCGGACGCCGTGCGGTCGGAAGATCAAATGGCAGCCCTGGCCAAGTCCGTGCGGAAGGACGTGCTCGAGGTTCTGGAGAAGTACGACATCCAGGACCCGACCACGCTGCAGCGCTATCACCTCGTGCTCATGAACCTGGCGATGCTCGGCCAGGACTGGGATGGCGTGCTCGAGCAGGTCGCCAAGGTTCGCGCGCTGGAGCAGAAGGAGTCGGCCCGGCTGACCTCCGGCCTGGCGTCCGAGGTGATCGCGTTGGCGCGGAAGGAAGCCCGCGATGACAACGCCGCGTTTGCCGCCGCGTTCAAGAAGCTCCTGGCGGAGCGCATCCGCGCCATGCCGTGGAAGGTCGTCGAGGATGACCTCGAAGCCCGCCGGGCTGGCGCGCAGGTCCTCTCCGAGTCCCTCCTGATCGGGCAGATGCAGGCCGCCTTCGACCCCGTTGTCGCCCGGACCGGCGGCGAGATCAGCGGCGACATCGCCCAGGGTCTGCTCGGCATACGCGCGCAGCTCACCTTCATCCTCCCGATCAAGGACCACATCGTCGCCGTGCTCGACGAAGCGATCGCGGCCAACCGTGTGACCAAGCCGGACATCTGGCAGGAACGTGACGTGGTGCTGCCGGAGGGCGGCAGACTCACGCCGGTCATCGTGGCGGTGTGGGATTCCGGCGTGGATGTGAAGCCGTTCGTTGGGCAGTTATGGACGAACGAGAAGGAGAAGCTCGACGGCCAGGACAGCGACGGCAACGGCTTCGTGGACGACGTGCACGGGATCGCGTTCGACCTGGAGAGCCGGCGTGTGCCGGAGCTGCTGTGCTCGGTGGCGGACCTCAGCCGCGATGTAAGTGAAGTGTCCAAGTACACGAAGGGCCTGCTTGATCTTCAGGCGGCGATCGAAAGCGAAGACGCGGCGGCGTTGCGGGCGAAGATGGCCGGTCTGAAGCCCGACGAGGTCAAGCCCTTCATGGAGGACCTGGGGCTGTTCGGCAACTACATCCACGGCACGCATGTCGCGGGCATCGCCGCGGCGGGCAATCCGTACGCTCGCCTGCTCGTGGCGCGTATCACGTTCGACCACCGGATCATTCCGCGCAAGCCGTCGCTCGAGAATGCCCAGAAGGAGGCGGAAGCGGTTCGGGCGACGGTCGCGTACTTCAAGCAGTCCGGCGCGCGGGTCGTCAACATGAGCTGGGGCGGCTCGCGCGACGACGTCGAGCGCGCCCTGGAGGCCAACGGGATGGAGAAGGCCGAGGAGCGGGCGGCGCTGGCCCGCCAGATCTTCGCCATCCAGCGCGAGTCGCTGGAAACCGCCCTCCGCGACGCACCCGACATCCTGTTCATCTGTGCCGCCGGCAACGCTGACAACGACGTGGAGTTTTCCGAACTGATTCCCGCGGGCATTGACCTGCCGAACCTGCTGGTGGTCGGGGCCGTGGACCAGGCGGGCGACCCGACCAGCTTCACCAGCTTCGGCAAGACGGTAAAGGTCTACGCCAGCGGGTTCGAGGTGGACAGCTTCATCCCCGGTGGGCAGCGAATGAAGCTGTCCGGCACGTCAATGGCCGCGCCGAACGCGACGAACCTGGCGGCCAAACTGCTGGCCCGGAAGCCCGACCTGAAGCCCACCGCGGTGATCGACTTGATCGTGCGCGGCGCCGACCCGCGTCCCGGCGAGAAGCGCATGCTGCTGATCAACCCGAAGAAGACGATGCAGTTGCTCCAGAACTGAGCAGCGACCCCAGGAGCGATGTCCACCGACCCCACGCCCGCGCCCGACCCCCGCCTGGCCACGCGCCTGGCCGGCTTGAGCTTGCGCACGCCCATCCTGACCGCCTCGGGCACGTGCGGCTACGGGCCGGAATACGCCGCGGTGCTGGATTACCGCCGTCTCGGCGCGTTCACTACCAAGAGCGTGACGCTGCACGAGCGCCCGGGTAACGAGCCGCAGCGGGTCGTGGAGACGCGCGGCGGGCTGCTCAATGCGATCGGCCTGGCCAACGTGGGCTTGCAGCGCTTCCTGTCCGAGAAAGTGCCTTTCATCCGGACCATGCCTTGTCCGGTGCTGGTCAATGTCGCTGGGCACCGGCGCGAGGACTATGTCGAGGTGTGCGCGGCGCTGGATGCCGAGCCGTGCATTGCCGGCATCGAGCTGAACGTCTCCTGCCCGAACGTGGCCGATGGACTGATGTTCGGAACCGATCCTCGCCGGCTGCGTGAGGTGGTCGCGGCGGTGCGCGGCGTGCTGCGGCGGGCCGTGCTCGTCGTGAAGCTCTCGCCCAACGTGACGGACATCGCGGAGATGGCGCGGGCAGCGGTCGAGGGCGGCGCGCAGGCGCTGAGCCTGATCAACACGTACGTCGGGCTCAGCATCGACGCGGCCACGTGGCGCCCGCGGCTGGCGAACGTGACAGGTGGGCTGAGCGGGCCGGCGATCAAGCCGCTGGCGCTCTACAACGTCCACCGCGCGTACCGCGAAGTGGCGAAGGCGGCTGGCGTGCCGATCATCGGCATGGGCGGCGTGCAGTCGACCACCGACGCGGTCGAGTTCCTGCTGGCCGGCGCGTCGGCGGTCGCCGTCGGCACGGGCCTGTTCATCGACCCGTCCTTGCCGGTGAAGATTGCCGAGGGCCTGGCCGGCTACCTGGCGGCGCGCGGCCTGAGCAACGTGGCCGAGCTTACTGGTCGGTTGGAGGTGTCGCCGCCGGCCGTGGCTTGCCGGTGACAACGCTGTGCGCGGGGGGCCCTGTCAGGGACTCCAGTCATCGGGCGAGAACTGAAGCCCGACGGCGTGCCAGCCGTCGTCGCACAATGTGCGACGCACGACCCGCGCGTCGCGCGGCAGCCGCCAGGTGAGCCCATCTTCGAGCGGCACGCTGACCTCGACGCACTGGCCGATCGACGGGGCCCGACGAGCCGGGAAGCGCAGCGCGGCGCCGCCCGGTGAAATGTCCACGAACTGACACTCCCCCGTGCGGTTCTCGCATTGCCAGCGGGCTACGCCGGAGACCGGCACGCGGATGAACGCCCGCCGATCGAGGTAGCGCGTCATGGACTCTGGATGGAGGGCGGCGCCCTTCCGGCGCCGTCCGGGGTGTGCGTCGCTTCGTCCGGTGTCGTGCTCGAGCTTCGTCATCACCGCTCCACTCGCTCTCACCCGGCCGCAGTACGGCGCTGGCGGCAGGCGGTGGAGTCGTCGGCCGGCGCAGGGACGGCGCTCAACAGCGCCACCCGCGAATCGCCGGGCCGTTGCATGCGGACCTTGGCCAAGAAACCGGCCGGCGTGCAGGCCGGCCACGGCGTTTTCGCGGCCGGGGCGGCACGCCCGCCGTCCGCCACGTGGGGATCGACCTTCTGCGGGCGCATAACGCGCTTGACGCCCTGGGGTCGTTTCGATCCGAATTGCGTGCTATCATCCGATTCGGTGTCCGGGCGAATTCGCGGCCGGGGGATCGCGTCGCCACGGCGCCGGCCCGATTCACGTTCAGAACGGAGTTCCCACGCATGTCACGCCTCTTCCATGACGTCACGCTGTCCGTCGGCAGCACGCCGCTGGTGCGCATCAACCGGCTCATCCGTGCCGGCGCGGACGTCTACGCCAAGCTGGAGTTCTTCAACCCGCTCAAGAGTGTCAAGGACCGAATCGGCGTGGCGATGGTCGAGGACGGCATAGCCCGCGGCCTGATCCAGCCGAATACGACCATCATCGAGCCCACCAGCGGGAACACCGGCATCGCCCTGGCGTTCGTCTGTGCCGCCAAGGGGCTCCGGCTGATCCTCACCATGCCGGAGACGATGAGTGTCGAGCGGCGCGCAGTGCTGCGCCAGCTCGGCGCCGAGATTATCCTGACCGAGGGGCCGAAGGGCATGCGCGGCGCCGTGGCCAAGGCCGAAGAGTTGGTGGCCGCCACACCAAACAGCTTCATGCCGCAGCAGTTCAAGAACCCGGCCAACCCGGCGATCCACCGCAAGACGACCGCGGAGGAGATCTGGAGTGACACCGACGGGAAGTGCGACATCCTGGTCTGCGGCATCGGAACGGGCGGGACGATCACTGGTGTTGGCGAAGTCATCAAGTCGCGTAAGCCGAGCTTCCAGTGCATCGCGGTCGAGCCGGCGCACTCGCCGGTCATTAGCCAGAAGCGCGCCGGGCAGGAGCTTCAGCCCGGACCGCACAAGATCCAGGGCATTGGCGCCGGGTTCATCCCGGACGTGCTGAATCTCGACATCATCGATGACGTGGTGCAAGTGACCAACGACGACGCCTTCGCCTGGGCCCGCCGGGCCGCGCGCGAGGAGGGGATCCTGTGCGGAATCAGCTCGGGCGCGGCGCTGTATGCAGCCGACCGGGTCGCCCAGCGCCCCGAGAACCAGGGCAAGATGATCGTCACGGTGCTGGCCTCCGCGGGCGAACGCTACCTGAGTACGCCGCTGTTTGACCCCGCCTGATGGCGGGCCCTGAAGACCGAATAGCGAATAGCGAAAAGCAGAAAGCGAGGAGCGCATCGTGGCTCGCTGGTCGGCAGGCGGCGAGCCGGAAGCGCAAGCCGCGTCTGACTTGCGCCGCCCCGGGCGCTTTCGGCACGCGGGGGCTTTCGCTATTCTCTCGCCTTGACCGCCCAGATCGACGAGTTGTGGGACGCTGACCGCCTCCTTCTCGTCGCTCGCTGAAGCGCATGATGCGAGAAAGAGCCATGTCCCACCAGAAGGCCACGAACATCACCTGGCACCACGGCCACGTCGACCGCGCCGCGCGCGAGTCGCTCCTCCGACAGCGCGGCTGCACGATCTGGTTCACGGGCCTGCCTTCCTCCGGCAAGAGCACGCTGGCCTTCACGCTCGAGCACTGGCTGGTTGAGCGTGGCCATCTGTCCTACGTGCTCGACGGCGACAACATTCGCCACGGGCTGAACAAGAACCTGGGCTTCTCGCCCGACGACCGCGTGGAGAACATCCGCCGAATCGGCGAGGTGGCCAAGCTGTTCGCCGACGCGGGCGTGATCACCTGCACGAGCTTCATCAGCCCGTACCGGGCGGACCGCGACCAGGCCCGCCAGGTTCACGAGGCGGCTGGCCTGCCGTTCATCGAGGTGTTCGTAAAGGCATCGGTCGAGGTGTGCGAAACGCGCGACCCGAAGGGGCTGTACCGCAAGGCCAAGGCCGGCGAGATCAAGGAGTTCACGGGGGTGTCGGCGCCGTACGAGGAGCCGCTGCGACCCGAACTGGTGATCGACACAGGCGAACTGAGCGTCGACGCCGGCGTGCAGGTGGTGATCGAGGAACTTCGGCGACGTAGTTTCATCGGCGCCTAGGGGATCGCCACTCCGCTGTGGCACCGGATTCCAACCGGTCCGGCCCCGGTCGCGGAACGCTGCAGCACGCCGCGATCATTGTTCCTCAGCGCTCGGTTACCGTGTGTGCCGCGCGGGGGCGACAGGTGCGTGATCGCACGACAAGCGCCTGATACACTGAACCGCGCCGGTCATCTAGCGGCCTTCGGTCGTGGCGGTGCCGCTCCCCGACGGTCGCGGTTCGGATCCGGGGTGCGTCGCGCTCGGCGTTCCAAGTGTGGCGAATAGTCGGTCGAAGCGCGCTGCGCTGCTGTTCGCGAGGTAACTGAATGCCCGATGTGCTCGACATCCTCTTCGTCATGCCCCATCCCGACGACGTGGAGATCACCTGCGGCGGGACGGTCGCCAAGCTGGTCAAGCTCGGGCACCGCGTGGGCATCGTGCACATGACCGACGGCGAGCCGACGCCGCGCGGCACACGCGAGGTCCGCGCTGCCGAGCAGGCCGAGGCGGCCCGCGTCCTGGGCGTGGCGCACGTTGAGACGCTGCCGCTGACGAACCGCGAGCTGATGGACGGCCCGCCGGCGCGGTATGCCGTCGCCACCGTGCTGCGCCGCCACCGTCCGAGGGTGGTCGTCAGCATGGCCGGTCGCACGCCCGCGGCCTCGCCGGACCACTACCAGGCGCAACTGATCGTTGAGGCGGCCCGGTTCTACGCGCAACTCACCAAGTGGGACGACCGGTTCGACGGCACCACGCCGCACCGCATCGACTGGCTCTGGTACCGCCCCGTGGCCATGACGGCCGAGCTGGAGAACTGGCCCGCGACGTTCGTCGTCGACATCAGCGACGTGTACGAGCAGAAGCTCGCCGCCATCGCCTGCTATAAGTCGCAGTTCGATGAAGACCGGTTGGAGAAGCTGCTCCATCGCCTGCGAGCCCGCGACGCCAACGACGGGGGACGCTGCGGCTTCCGCTACGGCGAGCTCTTCGCCTTGCCGCATCCGGTGCCGCTCTCGGACCCCTTGGCGCACTTCCAGGGGCACGGTCCGGCGATCCCACCCGGTTATCCGCCTCGTTCCGGCTGACCAGGCGCGACGGCGCATGGTCGAACTCGAGCCTGCTCGCGAATCCGTGGAGCACCCGCTATCAGCGGGTGATCAGCGGGTGCTTGTGGCCTGAAGCCGAGTTACGGGCGGTGACGCACGTCGGGTTCTCGCCCCGTCAGCGCAGTGCCCGCTGATTGCGGGCGGTGCACGTCGCGCCTCTCGAAGTTCCGGGACAGCTTCAGAACAAGACGGCCCTGGCGCCGCGCGGCACTCGAGGCACTTGGGCCCCATCCGACTTGACGCGGGGCGACGCTGCGCGGTATCTGGCCGTGTGCAACTTCGGCGCTCGGCGCCGGTATGGGGATGGGCGGCTGGGCGATCCCGGTCGCGATTGGCTGCGTTCGTCGCGTGGCGGGAGGCCGTATGAAGTGCTCCACTCTCTTGCGGATCATGCTGGGGGCCTGCGTGTCAGCGGGGTCCGTGGCGGCCCTCGCCCAGGCTCCCGAGCCGAGCATCTCGGTCAAGCCGGCGCTGGCCGCGGCCGTGCAGACGCTCGACTTCCGCGAAGTCATCAGCCGGGCCAAGGACAAGGTCTTCCCCGCCGTTGTGTACATCCGTGCTCTGCGCGAGAACCTTGAGCGCGGCGAGCGCGTCAGCGAGGAAGTCTCCGGCAGCGGCGTGGTCATCTCGCCGGACGGCGAGGTCATCACGAACTGGCACGTCGTCGACAAGGCGACGCGGGTGCGCTGCCTGCTCTCCGACGGGCGACACTTTGACGCCGAGGTGCTCGGCTCCGACAAGGACACGGACCTGGCCTTGCTGCGCCTCCGCCGCACACAGGGCGAAGACAGCATGCCGCACGCGGTTCTGGGCGACTCGAGCACGCTGGCGGAGGGCGACTTCGTGATGGCGATGGGCGCGCCGTGGGGGCTCAATCGTAGCGTCTCCATCGGCATCATCGCGTGTGTTCGCCGCTTCCTCCCCGAGGCCAGCGAGTACAGCCTCTGGCTCCAGACGGACGCCTCGATCAGCCCGGGCAACTCGGGCGGGCCGCTGGTCAATACGGCTGGCGAAGTCATCGGCATTAATGCGCGTGGCACGATCATGGGTGGCGACCTGGGCTTCGCCGTGCCGGCGGAGACGGTGCGCTTCGTTGCGAGCCAGTTGCGCACGCACGGGGTGGTGAAGTGGAGTTGGACGGGCCTCCAGTTGCAGGCGCTGCGGGACTTCAATCGCAACATGTACTTCGACGGCACGCAGGGCGTCGTCGTCTCCGGGACCGACCCGGAGAGCCCCGCCCGGAGGGCCGGCTTCCTGCCGCGCGATCGCATCATCGCGGTCAATGACGAGCCGCTGACGGCCTTGACCGAGGAGGACCTGCCGGCTGTGCGCCGTCTGCTCGGCCTGCTGCCCAAGGGGACGCCCGCCCGCTTCGTTGTGCTGCGCGATGGTCAGGAGTTGACTGTCGAGCTGACGCCGCGCGAGAAGGGCCGGGGTGAGGGCGAGGAGCTGGACTGCCCGCGGTGGGACCTGACGGTGAAGGTGATCAACCAGTTCGACAATGCCGACCTGCACTTCTACCGGCCGGAAGGCGTATTCATCTACGGCATCAAGGACCCGGGGAACGCGGCGAACTCGGACTTGCGTGTTCGCGACATCGTCGTGCGCATCGACGGCAAGGAGGTCAAGACGCTTGCCGACGTGGCCGCGATTCACAAGGAAGCCCTGGCCAACATGGAGCGCAAGTCGCGGGTCGTCTTCACGGTGATGCGCGGCGGGCAGACCCGGCAGGTCGTGCTGGACTTCGCCCGCGACTACAAGCGGGATTGAGCCGCCGCCGCGGCTGGTGGTGCCGGGGGCGGGTTGGGGCCGCGCCAGCGCGATCAGGTGCGGCTTGGCGATCGGGACGACGTGAATCGGGGCGTGGGAATCAGTTGGGCGGCGCCGCGACGCCGCAACGGGAGTTCGAACATGAAGCGCATGGGATCTGTCGCAGCGCCGCTGGGCCTCGCGTGGATGCTTGCCGTGCACCCGGCCCTGGCCGCCGACACCGAGACCCGCTTCGACCGGCAGGCGGCGATCGACAGGCTCGCCCCGTCGCTCGTTCGGGTCGAGTACACGTTGCAGTACGACAAGTCGGATGCGCCGCGCGGCGCCGGCGTGTCCCAGCGCTGCCCCACCTGCGGGCGCTACCACGTCGGCGACGAGCTGGCCACGTACCTGAGCGAAGAGCGGCCCCTGGAAGCTCCCGGCTTCCTCATCGCGCCCACCCGCGTGGTCACGACAGACGTCATGATCCACCCGCGCTTCATCCGCTCGATCGCGGTCCGGCAAGGTGAGAAGGTCGTCTCAGCGCGGGTGTCGGCGTTCGCGCTGCAACAGTCCGCCGTACTGCTCGACCTGGCCGGCCCGCTCAGCGGCGCCGTGCCGCTGGAGTTCGTCGCCTCGCCGGAGCCGCCTTTCGAGGTGGCCACCTACAACCGCGCCGGTTCAGACTGGATGCTGACCATCCAGACCATGTCCGAGCGCGTCACGCGCAATCTCAGCCTCGCCGAGCGGCGTTTCCGCACGGTGGTGCGCAATAGCATTCTTCTCGATGCCCAGGGCCGGCCTGCGGGTCTCGCCATGAACGAGGACCTGCCGCTCGACGACACGTGGGTGGGTTCGCCGGCAGCCTGGCCGGCGCTGTCGGCCGAACAGTACGAGCAGCTTCGCGCTCGGATCGAGAAGCGAGCGGCGGCCGGGGTGCTTCGTGCCACGCTGCGTTTCCGCAGCCCGCGCGCCGAGTCGGGCATGTCGCGCTGGCGGCGCGCCATGCGCGACGAAGACGTCAGCGACACGGAGCGGCACGTCATCGCCGTCGTCACGGGGCCCCGCCAGGTGCTCATCTTGTCCGAGCTCGACGCCAAGGTCACGGCACGGCTGGAGAAGATCGAGCTGCACCTTAGCGACGGCTCCACCCGCACGGCCAACTTTGCCTACTCGCTGCGCGAGCGGGGGGCGCTCGTGGCTGATCTCGATGAGCCGCTGCCTGAGCCGCTGGTCTTCACGGCGCGCGACATCCGTGACTTCGAGCGCGTCCTCGTACCCGCCGCGGAGGTTGAGCTTTTCGGCACGACCCGCGTTCAGAACGTAGCCCACGTGCGGATCGCCTCGTTCGAGCCGGGCCGCAAGAACCTCCCGTACCCCGAGGTCGCGGGAGACACGGACGACCTGTTCATGTTTGATCAGGATGGCGGCCTCGTCGCGCTGCCGATGACCTATCGGCGCAAGGCCGGCGAAGACCGCGGCTGGCGCGGCGAGGAGAAAGTCCTGACGCCCGCGGCGTACGTGCGGGCGCTGCTGGCGGACGCGGCCCAGGCCGCCGACCCGACGATCGTCCCTCTTACCGAAGAGCAGGAAAACCGCATCGCCTGGCTGGGCGTCGAGCTCCAGGCGCTCAACGCCGACCTGGCCCGAGCCAACAACGTCTCGGACCAGTCGCGCGGCGGGAGCATCGGCGCCATCATCTCCTTCGTCTACCCCGACTCGCCGGCGGCCAAGGCCGGGCTCGAAGCAGGCGACATCATCCTTCGGCTGCACGTGCCGGACCGACCCGACCCGATCGAGGTGCAGGTCACCGAGGACTTCGGCGGCGGAATGGCCTTCCCTTGGGATCGGCTGGACACCCTGCCCGAAGAGTACTTCGACATGATTCCGCGCCCCTGGCCGAGCGTGGAAAACACGTTTAACCGAACGCTCACCGAGATTGGCTTCGGCCGAACTTACAGGGCCGAGCTCATCCGCGATGGCGCGGCGCTCGAGCGGGAGTTCGAGGTCGTCGAGAGCCCGCCGCACTACGACTCCGCCCCCAAGTTCAAGAGCGAGCCACTCGGGCTCACCGTGCGCGACATCACCTTCGAGTTGGCGCACTACTTCCGGCGGGAGAGCGGCGAGCCGGGCGTGATCGTTGCCAAGATCGAGCCAGGCAGCCGGGCGTCGGTCGCCGGGCTCAAGCCGCATGAGATCATCACGAAGATCAACGACCAGCCCGTGCACAACGCCCGCGAGTTCGAGGCAGCCGTGACCGGCGCCACGGGCGAGTTGCGACTGGCTGTGCAGCGGATGACTCGCAGCCGTATCGCCAAGATCGACTTGTCGACGCCGCCGCCAGCCCGAGTCCAGCCTCCGACCGACGGCGACGAGGGTGACGGCTACACGCCGGAGGCGGACGCGGACTGACCCGGCCGGGCCCCAGCCGAATCGGGCTGCTGCGCCTATCATGCCCCTGACCGCCGCGCCAGGCGACGCCCGTCGCCGCGCGGCGGGCACGGGCGCGTGAGGCACGCATGGCCGCGGAGCGATCGTCTGGCGTCAGCGAGCAGCCGCCCGCGTGGCATGCCCTGGACGCAAGCGCCGCGCTGTCCCACCTCGGGAGCGCGACGGACGGACTCAGCGAGCAGGTAGCCGCCGCACGCCGCGCCGAGTACGGTCCCAACGCGCTCGAGCGGCGACGTCAGGATGGGCCGCTCCAGCTCATCTGGCGTCAGATCAACAGCCCGCTGGTATGGGTACTGCTCGCCTCGGGGGCGCTGGCGATCTTCCTCGGAAAGGCCCTGGATGGCAGCGTCGTCCTCGGCGTGGTCATCCTGAACACGGTCATCGGCTTCGTTCAGGAGTACCGTGCCGGGCGGGCCATCGAGGCGCTGGTGCGGATGGTCCCCGACCAGACCACCGTCCTGCGCGACGGCCAGCGCCGGACCATCCCGGCCGTCGAGCTTGCCCCGGGCGACGTCGTCGTACTCCAGTCCGGCGACAAGGTCCCGGCGGACCTGCGGCTGCTCCAGGTCAAGAATCTCCAGATCGAGGAAGCGGCGCTCACGGGCGAATCGGTCCCCGTGCAGAAGCAGGTTGAGCCGGTGTCTCCATCCGCCGCCATCGGCGACCGAACATGCCTGGCCTACAGCGGGACGCTGGTGGCCAGCGGCACGGGCGCTGGCGTGGTCATCGCCACCGGCCAGCGCACCGAGCTTGGCCGGATCTCCAACCTGCTCGAGTCGGCCGAGCAGCTCCAGACGCCGCTGACGCGGGCCCTGGCGACGATCGCCGCTTACATCACGGTCGGCATCCTCGCCGTCACGGGGCTGATGTTCGTCGCGGGACTGCTGCGAATGACGCTGTCGGCGGGCGAGCCGCTGGGCGATGCGGCGATCGACATGAGCATCTTCGCGATCGCCCTGGCGGTCGGGGCGATCCCCGAGGGATTGCCGGCCATCGTCACGATCGCGCTGGCGATCGGCGTGCAGCGCATGGCCGCGCGCCGGGCCGTCGTCCGGAAGCTGCCGTCGGTCGAGACGCTTGGCAGCACCACCGTGATCTGCACCGACAAGACCGGCACGCTCACGCGCAACGAGATGACCGTGCGGGCGCTCTGGACGCCAGAGGGTCACTTCGAGGTGACCGGTGTGGGCTACGAGCCGCGTGGCGAACTTCGTCGGGACGGCGGCTCGGTCTCGGCGCTTCCCGGCGCCGTTGCCGCGCTCATGCAGGCCGGCGCGCTCTGCAACGACGCGGCGCTGCACGAAGCCGGCGGGCACTGGACGATCACGGGCGACCCGACCGAGGGGGCCCTCGTGGTCGCCGCCGAGAAGCTCGGTCTGCCGGTGGCCGATGTCCGCGCGCGATGCCAGCGTATCGACGCGTTGCCGTTCGAGTCGGAGCATCAGTACATGGCGACGCTGCACCGGGACGGCGGCGCCGATCACCTGCTCGTCGTGAAGGGGGCGCCGGAAGTGATCCTGCGGCGCTGCCGGGCTGCGGTGGGCGGGCAGGCGCTCGATCGCGAGCGCGTGCTGGCGGAGGTGGAGCGGCTTGCCGGGGAGGGGCTGCGTGTGCTCGCGTTTGCACAGCGGCGTCGGCCCGCGGATGCCGGCCCCCTCGATCACGCCGACGTTGCCGACGGCCTCGAGTTCGTGGGCTTGCAGGGCATGATCGACCCCCCGCGGCCCGAGGCCATCGCGGCGGTGCGCGCCTGCCACCAGGCCGGGATCACGGTGAAGATGATCACCGGCGACCACAAGGGAACCGCGGTGGCCATCGGCCGGCAGCTTGGACTGACGTCCGACGGCGTGGCCGTCACCGGCGAGCAGTTGGCCAGGTGCAGCGACGACGAACTCGTGTCGCTCGCGGTGGAGAGCAACGTCTTCGCGCGGGTTGCGCCGGAGCACAAGCTGCGGCTGGTTCGGGCGCTTCAGAAGCGCCAGCACGTGGTGGCCATGACCGGCGACGGCGTGAACGACGCGCCCGCCCTGCGGCAGGCGAACGTCGGCGTGGCTATGGGCATCACCGGTACGGCCGTTTCCAAGGAAGCGGCGGACATCGTCCTGACCGACGACAACTTCGTCAGCATCGCGGCCGCGGTTGAGGAGGGCCGCCGCGTCTACGACAACCTGATCAAGTCGCTGGCGTTCGTGCTGCCGACCAATCTCGGCCTGGCGCTGATCCTGGTCGTCGCCGTCCTGTTCTTCCCCTTCGACAGCGAGGGCGAGCTTCTGCTTCCCATGGAGCCGACGCAGCTCCTGTGGATCAACCTGGTGGCCACGGTCGCGCTGGCGCTCCCTCTGGCCTTCGAGGCCAAGGAGCCGGACGTCATGCGCCGCCCGCCGCGCCGGCCCGGAGAGCCCGTGCTCAGCCGCTTCGTCGTGCATCGCACCGTTCTGTTCGCCGTGTTGATGTGCGCCGGGGCGACGGGGTTGTTCGTATTCGAGTACTTCGCGGAGGCGAAGCGCCTCGGCACGCTCGGGGGCAACCTGCGCGAATCCGTGGCCCTGACGGCACTGCACGAGGCCCAGACAATGGCCGTCACGGCGGTTATCATGTTCCAAATCTTCTACATGCTGAACTGCCGCTCGCTGCGCGACTCGCTGCTGCGGATCGGGCTGAACAGCAATCCCACCGTGTGGATCGGGATCGGGGTCCTGCTGGTGCTCCAGTTGGTCTTCATCTACGCGCCGCCGCTGAACTGGCTCTTCGAAACCCGCCCGCTGTCGCTCTCGGCCCTGCTGTTGTGCGTGCTGGTCGGTGCGGTCGTGATGCCGATCGTGGGCCTCGAGAAGTGGCTCCGCGCGCGGCGCAGCACGGGCAAACGGGCAGCGCAGCTCGCCGCGTAGCACCGGGTGAGCCCGACTGGTACGCTGGGCTCGTGCCCGCTCTCCTGACGATCGAAGACCTGCACACGCACTTCGCCACTGCGGCCGGCGTCGTGCGCGCCGTTGACGGGGTACACCTGAGGGTCCAGGCGGGCCGGACACTGGCCCTGGTGGGAGAGTCCGGCTCCGGCAAGTCGCTTACGGCGCTCTCGATCCTGCGGCTCGTGCCGCCGCCGGGACGCGTCGTTCGCGGGCGCGCGCTCCTGGAAGGCACGGACCTCCTGACACTGCCTGAGCCCGAGCTGCGGACCGTCCGCGGCCGGCGCATCGGCATGGTCTTCCAGGAGCCGATGACGAGCCTGAACCCGCTGCTGACCGTGGGTGAGCAGGTCGTCGAGCCGCAGCGCGTTCACCGCGTGCGGTCGGCCCGTGCGGCGCGCGAGCACGCGCTGTCGCTACTGCGCCGGGTCGGCATCTCCGATCCGCGCCGCCGCATGGGCGCATACCCGCACGAGCTTTCGGGCGGGATGCGGCAGCGCGTGATGCTCGCGGCCGCGCTGGCCTGCGACCCGG
>CAADGM010000155.1 GCA_900696535.1 uncultured Planctomycetota bacterium | reverse complement strand
GTTCCCGCCGGAGTTCCGCGACCCGGAGGGCCACTGGTTCGGCTTCGCGGCCCGCGCCAGGGTCTTGCTCGTGAATAACGAGCTCGTTCCGCCGGACGAGCGCCCGACGTCGGTTCGTGATTTGGCCGATCCGCGCTGGCGGGGCAAGGTCGGAATCGCCAAGCCGCTGTTCGGCACGACGGCCTCGCACGTCGCGTGCCTGTTCGCCGCGCTGGGCGAGGAGCCGGCCGCCGCGATGCTGGCGTCGTGGAGGACTAACGACGTCGTTGTGCTGGGGGGCAACAAGTCGGCCGCGGAAGCCGTGGGAGCGGGGAGACTCGCGTTCGTCATGACCGACACGGACGACGCGATCGCGGAGATTGAGGCCGGCCGGCCTGTCACGATGATCATGCCGGACCAAAGCGGCGGCCCCGAAGACACGCCGCTCGGGACGCTGCTCCTGCCCAACACGCTCGGCCTCATCCGCGGCGGTCCGAACCCGGCGGCCGGCCTGCGGCTCATCGAGTACCTGCTGCGGCCGGAACTCGAGGCCGAGCTGGCCCGCAGTGCCTCCGCCCAGATTCCGCTTCATCCCCGGGCCGGGATGGCTTCTCGCGCCGGCGACCCCGCCGGCCTGCGGATCATGCGGGTCGACTTCGCGGCCGCCGCGGCGGTTTTCCCGAAGGCGGCGCGGCACGTCGAGCAGCACTTTCTCGCGCCGTGAGGCCCGGCCGTACAATGGGCCGCGGTGGTCCGCGCGGCCGCCCGGAGCCTGCCTCGTGCGCGTCGCCTTGTTCGTCACGTGCCTGACCGACACGTTCTATCCGCGCGTCGGCGTGGCCGTCGTACGCGTGCTGCGGCACTTCGGTTGCCGCGTCGAGTTCCCCGAAGGGCAAACCTGCTGCGGTCAGCCGGCCTACAACAGCGGTTTCCCCGCCGAGGCGCGTGCGGCCGCCCGCCAACTGATCGGCTGTTTCGAGGGATACGAGCACGTCGTCACGCCGTCGGCGTCCTGTGCGGCGATGGTTCGGGATCACTATCCCGAGCTGCTGGCGAGCGACGCGGCCTGGCACCGGCGAGCGGTCTCGCTGGCCCGGCGCGTCCGCGAGTTGACGGTGTTCCTGCGCGACGTGCTCGGCGTCGACACCGCGCCGCTGCTGCGTGTAATGGAGGACATCACGCTGCACTACCCGTGTCACGCGCGCGGCGTCGTCGCGCACGAGGCGCTGGCGAGTCTGCTGGCGGCGGCAGCCGGACCGCGTTTTCGACCTGCGCCGGCGGCCGACGTGTGCTGCGGCTTCGGCGGCGTCTTCGGCGTGGAGATGCCCGAGATCAGCGCCGCCATGATGCAGGACAAGTTGGCGGCCCTGCGCGACAGCGGCGCGCGGACCGTCGTCTGCAACGAGGGGGGCTGCACGTTGCACCTGGCCGGCGGGGCGCACCGCGCCGGCGCGTCGTTGCGATTTGTGCATCTGGCCGAGCTGCTGGCCGAGTCGCTCGGACTGCTGCCCGTCGAGCCGCGGGAGGACGGCGGATGAGTCGGGTGGCGGCGCGGCGGTTGGAGGGCGAGTTTCACGCGCGCGTTGCGGCGGCGCGGGCCGACGAGCGCGTCCTGTCGGCCATCCGCCTGGCGACGCTGCACAAGGTAACGTCCCGCGCGGCCGGGATGGCCGAACTGCACGACGCCGAGGCGCTGCGCAACCTGGCCGCGGCCATCCGCCGGCACGCGCTCGAGTACCTCCCGCATTATCTCGAGCAGTTCGTCGACGCGGCGGAGCGGCGCGGGGCGCAGGTCCACTTTGCTGTGGACGCCGGCGCCGCCACGCGCCTCATCGGCGACATCGCTGCGCGCAGCGGCGCGCGGCTCGCGGTGAAGTCCAAGAGCATGACCAGTGAGGAGGTGGCGCTGAACGATGCGCTCGCCGCTCGCGGCGTCGAGGTGGTCGAGACGGACTTGGGCGAGTTCATCGTGCAGATCGACGCCGACCGGCCCAGTCACATCGTCACACCCATCATCCACAAGGACCGGCACCAAGTCGCCGCGTCGCTGTCGCGCACACTGGGCCGGGCGGTGCCGGCCGATCCGACAGTAATCACGGCGGTCGCTCGCGAGCACCTGCGTGAGCGATTCCGTCGGGCGGATCTGGGCATCACCGGGGCGAATTTCGCCGTCGCCGAGACGGGCTCGATCTGTCTGTGCACGAACGAGGGCAACGGCCGCATGACGCTCACGAGGCCGCGCGTGCACGTAGCGCTGGTGGGCATCGAGAAGATCATCCCCCGCCTGGCAGACCTGGCCGTTTTTCTCAAGCTGCTGGCCCGCTCGTCCACCGGCCAGCCGCTGACCGTCTACACCACGCTGATCACCGGCCCGCGCGGATCGGCGGAGCCCGACGGGCCGGAGCAGGTCCACATCGTTCTGCTCGACAACGGACGCAGCCGCCTGCTGGGCGGGCCGGCGGCCGAGGTGCTCGCCTGCATCCGCTGCGGCGCGTGCCTGAATGCGTGTCCGGTCTACCGCAACATTGGTGGGCACGCGTACGGCGGCGTGTATCCCGGCCCGATCGGCAGTGTGCTCCTGCCGCTGCTCGGCGGGCTGGAGCGGCACGCCGCCCTGCCGCGGGCGTCCAGCCTGTGCGGCGCGTGTCGCGACGCGTGCCCAGTGAAGATCGACATTCCCGGGCAGCTCGTGCGGCTGCGGGCCGAGTCGCAAGCGCTCCAGCCGCTCGGCAAGCGGCTGGCGATGTGGTTGTTTGGCGTGGTGGCGGCGCGGCCGATCCTGTACCGCGCCGCGCAGTGGCTCATTCGCCACGCGCCGCCGAGGGGACCGGATGGCTGGACGCGGGCCAGCTTCGGACGTTTCGCCCCCTGGATGCACTGCCGCGATCTCCCGCCGGTGCCGCGGCGGACGTTTCGGCGACTGTGGCGCGACGAGCTGGAGCGCGAGGCATGACGCGTGAGTCCTCTGTTCGTGCGTTCATCGCGACGCTGCGCGGGCGGCTCGGCGACGCTGCGCCGCCCGTTTGTCCCGAACTGCGGGAAGACGTTGTGCGCCAGGTTCGAAGCGATGACGATCTGATCGCGCGTTTCGAGCGAGCCGCCACCCGCGCCGGATGCACGGTGACACGGCTCCCAGCGGCGGAACTGCCTGAGCAGGTCGCAAGCGCGCTCGTCGAAAGTGGGGCCAAGGCCGCGTGGGTGGCCCCCGGCCTGACCGAGGCGATCACCCGGGCCGTGGGCGGCGTCGCGCGCGTCGTCCGCCGGCAGACGGAAGGTGACGTGCTGTTCGGGCTCGATGCGGCGATCACGGGTGTCGAAATGGCGATCGCGGAGACCGGCTCGCTGGTCTGCATCAGCGGGCCGCACACGGTGCGGGGGGCGTCGCTGGTCCCGCCGCTGCATGTGGCCATCGTCCGTGCGGAGCAGATCGCTGCCGACCTTTGCGATGCACTGGCGGAGCTATCTCGCCGCGCCGAGCTGCCCGCGCACGTCACGCTGATCACGGGGCCGAGCAAGACCGCGGACGTGGAGGGCGTGCTGGTCACGGGCGTACATGGGCCGCGCGCGGTGCGGGTGCTGCTGGTGTCGGCGACAGGTTAACCCGGTTTTGTCACCACTTCCATTGAGGTTGCAGGCACCGGCGGACGTCCGTGTCCGGCGTTCCCGATTGTCGGCGAAGGAGTGACTGACGCGGAAATCCAGCGCCGCGACCTCTCAGCGGGATGCCGAGCTTCACTTTGTCACGCCGCCGCCGACGGTTTGCTCAGCCTGGGGGGTGCTGGAGCACAGCGCGATGCAGTCCCTGTAGCGATCGATCGCTAGTCGAAGGCAGTTCTGGTAGTGCTCTTCGTACTTCGCCGTGCATGCCGCGAGTTTCTCCGGGTCGCCGGCGTGCAGCGCAGCGCAGTTCGCCAGGTCCTGCGAACGATACTCGGCGCAGCCCTGCTCGTCCTTGCTGGACGTGCGTACGCAACCCGACTTGCACTCAGTGAGCGACACCATCCAGTCGTGCAGGTCGAACGTCTCGCGCTGCTCCACCGCCTCGGGCGGCAACAGGATGATCCCTACCGGGCGGCGTGGGATAATGTACTCCCACGTCGGCCAGACTTGGTCCTCGAACGAGCGCTTGCCATCGCGCTCTCCTGGACCCTTGTCTGTTGCGTCGGAGTAGGTCACCAAGGTGAAGTTGTTTGTCCACATTACCCATGCCACCGATGCCGAGACGCATACGCGCGGTGAAATGGTCCGCCCGTCGTCGTGCCAAAGCTGCATCAGCACCATCGCGCGCGGCTTGCGGCAGGCAAACTGGCGGAGGTTCTGAACGTACGCCGGCTCCTCCGCTGTCCAGCGCGCGAAGATGAGGATCTGGCCCCAGTTATCCCCGTCGATCAACGCTGGCATCTGCTCCGCGTCGGTGGTGAATGTGACGTCGGAGCCGCTCATGATCTCCGAGTGCCGGTTCGCCGACGACATCATCAGGCTCCCGGCGCTCTGGTCTGAGTAGATTAGGACCTTCGTCTGCGCGGAGGCGGCCGCGCACCCGCCCAGCAGCGCTGCCACTGCCAAGAGCGTTCTGATGATAGACATTGCGACCTCCGTTCGGCGCATTGTGAATGCGTTCTCGACGAACATCACAAGCGCTCCAGTTGCACGCGCGTGCCAAGGGGCACAGGCATGTGTTCAGGCCGCCAAGGCACACACCGCCACTAGCGCCGGAGCTCACCGTCCGGCGTCACTCGGCGACCCGGAACGGCAGCGCCGGAGGCAGAAGTCCAGCGCTGCTGCTCCTCCTCAACGGGGTGTCGAGCTTAATTCGTCACGCCGCCGCCGGGAAGGGCCATTGGCCGGTCGATGTTGGGGCACATCGCCACACAGAGGTCATGCCTGTCGGCTGCCTCCTTGAGACAATTCGAGTGGTGCTGCCCGAACTTGTTCAAACACTCGACGAGCTTGGCCGGGTTCCCGGAGTGCAACGTATGGCAGGCAGCCACGTTCTCCGCGTGACGCTGGTCGCAGTTCGCCTTGTCCACGTTGAAGTTGATCTGGCACTGCGCGGCGCAGTCGGTCCGCGAAGCCATCCAATCATGCAGATCGAACGTGTCGCGGTGTTCGTTCGCCTCGGGCGGCAGAAGAGTGATCCCTTCCGGCCGGCGCGGGATGATGTCCTGCCAGGTCGGCCAGACCTGCCCATCGAACACGCGCATCCCATCTCCGGTCCCGGATCCTGTGTCCGTCACATCGCCGTACTTGATCAGGGTGACATTGCGATTCCACTTGGTCATCGCGACGGACGCCTTCACACACACCTGCGGCGAGATGGTCCGCCCGTCGTCGTGCCAGAGCTCCATGTACACCATGGCCTGCGGCTTGCCGAAGGCGAACTGACGCAGGTTGTGCACGTAAGCCGGCTCCTGCGCCGTCCAGCGCGCAAAGACCAGGATGCGCTCCCAGTTGTCCCCGTCGGTCAGCGACGGCATCCGGGTAGCGTCGGTGGTGAACGTGACCGCGGCCCCGCCGGCGATCTCGGCGTGCCGGTTCGCCGACGACATCATCAGGCTCCCGGCGCTCTGGTCTGAGTAGATGAGGACCTTCGTCTGCGCGGAGGCGGGCGCGCACCCGCCCAGCAGCGCTGCCGCTGCCAGCAGTGTTCCAACCCGACACATGGTGACCATCCCCATGACGAACCTGGAAGACATGCCCGTTCGTCCTGTTGGCAGGCGTGGGCCGGGGGAAGGCACGCCCCCCCCCCAGCTTCGCCACCTGAAGTCTGTACGCGCTACGCGCGCCTGTCAAGGAAAATCGGACGATTTCCCTCGAGGCCGCACACGCCGTGCCATGGCAGCGCAGGGATACCAATCGACCCGGGGCCGGCCCACACCAGGTGATTGGCCTCTGGCCAGTCTTGTGGTGCATAGTGACGCGCATCTGCGCATGTGTTCGCCGCGCTACTGGCCGCTGTGGGCCGAATCTCGTGGCTTGCGCGGCGGTCTGTGCGCTCGCATCCGCCGCTATCGCCGCCGCAACGTCAGTCGTCGCAGCGAGATGTGCTTCGTTATAGAACAAGCGCATCAGATCGAACACATGCGCGGACGTGTAATCGACCACTTCCGGCGCGAGTCGCGTCTTTCTCTGGAGAAAGAGCCTAGGGCAACCGCGCGGATGCGATGCGGCGCGTCAGCACGCGAAAAGCCCACTCCGATCCGAACCCGCAACATCCGAGAGCGGCTTTCGTGTAGCAGCCACCGATCCCTCACCGTCGCGTTTCGGACTCGAACCGTGGTATGCTTGTGAATTGCCTCCGAGACGCCGCGAGGCATCTGCGTACAGAGGAGCACGCGTCTCTGCTTGCCGGCGGGTACCAAGGCCCGCCCCACTGTGCCGGAGAACTCGACGCTCGGATCGACTGGAACCCGCGAACGGAGGCAGTGGTCTTGCAAAGAGGCTCGACCCTAACCGAATCCCTCCCTGTAGGGGAGGGGGGTTGAGGACCGGACGCGGGTTGCGGAGGCGAGTGGGCGCGCGGAGGCAAACGGGTTCAGGATTCGCCTCTACGCGTCGTCGAGCACCTCGATCGGTCCGAACTTCTTGCCTTCGAGAAACTCCAGACTGGCGCCGCCGCCGGTGCTGATGTGGCTGACCTTGTCGGCGAGGCCGGCCTTCTCGACGGCGGCCGCGCTGTCACCGCCGCCGATCACCGTGACGGCGCCGCGCGCGGTGGCCTTGGCCATGGCCAGGGCGACGCCATGCGTGCCGGCGTCGAAGGGTTCGGTCTCGAACGCGCCGAGCGGGCCGTTCCACACGACGGTGTTGGCCTCAGTCACGATCCTGGCGAACGCCTCGCGCGTGCGCGGGCCAATGTCGAGGCCCATCAGGTGCGCGGGCACCTCGCCGGTGACGATCTCGGTCGGCAGGCCGGTCCGCAACTCGGTTGCGCAGATCGCATCGGTCGGCAGGACGATCTTGCCCGCGCCCTTGTCGAGCAGCGAGCGGGCCAGGTCGAGCTTGTCGTGCTCGCACAAGCTCTTGCCTACGCCCTTGCCCTGCGCCGCCCAGAAGGTAAACATCATCGCGCCGCCGATCAGAATCTGGTCAACCTTGCCGAGCAAATTCTCGATCACCTTGATCTTGTCGGAAACCTTGGCCCCGCCCAGCACGGCCACGAACGGCCGCTTCGGACTGCTCAGCGCCTCGCCGAGGTACTTGAGTTCTTTCTCGACCAGGTAACCCATGGCGCGCGTTCCGGTCGGGAGCATGGCAGGCACGTCGTACATGCTCACGTGCTTGCGGTGGCAGGTGCCGAAAGCGTCGTTGACGTACTGCTCGGCCAGCCGCGACAGCCCCTGCGCGAGCTCGACGCGCTTGGCGTCCTGCTCGGGCGTGAGCTTGCCGTCGGGGTTCTTCTTGGCTTTGTCGATGATGTCTTCGCCCTTGTGGAAGCGCACGTTCTCCAGCAGGAGAACCTCGCCGTCCTTGAGGGCCGCGACCTGCGCTTCCACGTCGGTCCCGATGACCTTCCCGGCGAACTTCACCGGCCTCCCGAGCAGCTCGCCCATCCGCTCGGCCACCGGGCGAAGCGAGAACTTGGCATCGGCGGCCGGGTCCTTGCCCTCGGGCCGGCCGAGGTGGCTCGCGACAACCGCCCGCCCGCCGCGGCCGAGCACGTCCTGAAGCGTCGGCAGGAAGCCGCGGATGCGGCGGTCGTCGGTGACCTTGCAGCTTGCGTCGAGGGGGACGTTCAGATCGGCGCGGAGAAAGACGCGCTTGCCGCGGACGTCGAGGGTGCGGACGGATTTCTTAGCCATCGCGGTCTCCTGGCGGAGGTCGAATAGTGAACAGCGAATTGCGAACAGCGAAGGCAAGACACCCGGAGCAGCGAACGCATGATACCCGGGACGAGGCCCCGCTTTCGCTATTCGCTCTTCGCAATTCGCTATTACACAAGCCCATCCTTCTTCGCCATGAACTTGATCAAGTCCACAACCCGGCACGAGTAGCCGTACTCGTTGTCGTACCAGCTCACCAGCTTGAAGAAGCGGCTGTTCAGCTCGATCGACGCCTTGTGGTCGTAGATGCTCGACAGGGGGCAGCCGATGAAGTCGCTGCTGACCACCTCCTCGTCCGTGTAGCCCAGGATACCCTTCATGCGTCCCTCGGCCGCCTGCTTGATGGCCGCCAGGATCTTGTCGAGCGAGGCTTCCTTCGCCGTGCGCACGGTGAGATCGACCGCCGAGACGTTGAGCGTCGGCACGCGGAACGCCATGCCGGTCAGCTTGCCCTTCAGCTCGGGGATGCACAGCGTGACCGCCTTGGCCGCGCCGGTGCTGGAGGGAATGATGTTGTAGCTGGCCGCCCGCCCGCCGCGCCAGTCCTTCTTGCTCGGCCCGTCGGCGGTCTTCTGGGTGGCGGTGATGCTGTGCACGGTCGTCATCAGGCCCTCTTCGATGCCGAAGGTGTCGAAGATGACCTTGGTAAGCGGGGCCAGGCAGTTGGTCGTACAGCTCGCGTTGCTGACGATCGTGTCGGCGCCGGGGTTGTACTTGTCCTCGTTGACGCCCATCACGAACGTGGGGATGTCCTTGTCCTTGGCGGGCGCGCTGATGATCGCCCGCTTCGCGCCGGCCTTGAGGTGCTTGCCGCAGTCCTCGCGTGTGGTGAAGAGACCGGTCGACTCGATCACGTAGTCGACCTTCAGGTCCTTCCAGGGCAGGTTGGCGGGGTCCTTCTCGGCCAGGCAGCGGACCTCGCGGCCGTCGATCGTAATGGCCGACTCGCTCGTGCTCACCTTGCCCTTGAAGGGTCCGTGAACCGTGTCGTACTTGAACAGGTAGCCGAGATTGTCGGCCGGGACGAGGTCGTTGACGGCCACGATCTGGACCTGCGGGTCATTCTGGGCGACCCGGACGACCAGGCGACCGATGCGGCCGAAGCCGTTGATTCCGACGCGGATTGCCATCGACATGCTCCTTCTGCTGGCCGGCCCATGGCCGGGGCCCACACCGACTGCCGGGCGGGGGCGTTCCTCGACGCTTCCCGACAGCGGTAGTTTAGCGGCCGGGCCGAACGTCGGCATCTCTACGGATACGGCTGGTGTCTGCACGTTGGGCGACCCGGCGGGCGGGAATTGCGCGGCGCGCACGTCGAGGCCAAGTCGCTGGCCTGTCGCAGAGGCCACAAGGCCCTCGGAGCCGGGTTGGATGGTGTTCGCGGTTCCCCCGGGAGGACGAAGCGTGGCACGGGCGGTCTGGCCGGCACGATCGCGGGGCCGATGGCCCGTGCCACGGTAATCAGGCCGACGCTCAGGCGGTCCAGCCGCTCGACAGGCTGAACAGCGCGTTGATGAGCGTGTTGAGCGGATCTGTCGACGTGCCGTTCAGCGCCGCGAGAATCGAGTCCAGGTTCGTGTCGCCGAAGGCCTGCTTGGCCATCGGCACGCCGAGCAGTGCGGCCAACGTGGTCGCCAGGAGTGTACGAGACTTCTTCATCTTGGGTCTCCTTTGGCTTGGGCACCTCCGCCCAGGCGCAACGGCAGCGGATAATGGCCCGCGGCGCGGTTCGCGTCAACGCCGCGTAACAGGGCGCGTCAGTGTGAAGCCCCGGTGACACGCGACCCCGGCCGTGGTCCAATGAGCAGCCATGCAGGTGGTTCGCACGATCCGCGAGGCCCGTGCAGCCGTCGCCGAGGCAAAGGCCGCCGGGCGGCGCGTCGGGTTCGTCCCAACGATGGGGTTCCTTCATCAAGGTCACCTCTCGCTGGTCGCCGCCGCGCGGCAAGATGGCTGCTGGATCGCGGTCAGCATTTTCGTGAACCCGCTGCAATTCGGCCCGAGCGAAGACTTCGAGCGCTACCCGCGCGACGAGGCGCGCGACCTCGAACTTCTGAGGCAGGCCGGCGTCGATCTGGTGTTCGTGCCGACCGCCGCGGAGATGTATCCGCCGAACGCGGTCACGCGCATCCACGTCGAGCGCCTGACGGAGCACTTGTGCGGACCGTGGCGTCCGGGGCACTTTGACGGCGTGGCCACCGTGGTTGCCAAGCTCTTCGCCATCGTTCCCGCCGACCGGGCGTACTTCGGCCGCAAGGACGCCCAGCAGCTCGCGGTCATTGGCCGCATGGTGCGAGACCTGGACCTGCCCATCGAGGTTGTCGGGTGCGACACGGTGCGCGAGCCGGACGGGCTGGCGATGAGCAGCCGCAACGTCTACCTGTCGGCGGACGAGCGGCGACGGGCGACGGCCCTGTATCGCGCCCTGTGCCTGGCGCGCGACCAGATCGGCGCGGGCGAGCGGGACGTGTCGCGCGTGGCGGCGGCGATGCGCCGCGTGATCGACGCGGCGTCGCCAACCCAGGTCGACTACGTCAGCGTGGTCGACGCGGAGGAGCTTCAGCCCGTCGAGCGGATCGACAGGCGGGTGCTGATCGCGGTGGCGGTCCGCTTCGGCGGCACGCGGCTGATCGACAACGTCGTGGTGGACCCGCCGCCCGCGGGGTCGTAGCATTCCGCCCGTTCGCCGCGACTGGACGGGCGAGGTTCGCCGCTGGAGGCTTGGTCTGACTGATGTATCCTGTCTTCTTCACGATTCCGGGCGTGCACCTGGACGTCGCCGGCTACGGCGTGGCGATGATGGTCGCGTTCCTGGTGACGATCATCTGGGCCGCCAATCGGGCCGCCAAGTCCGGGGCGAATCCCGACGTCATACTGAACTGTGGCTTCATTGCGCTGCTGGGGGGCGTGCTGGGCGGCCGGGTCATGTACGTCGCGCACTACTGGGACGAATTCATGGCCCGCGGTTCGCCGCTCGAGGTGTTCATCGCGATCGTCGACGTGCGCAAGGGGGGGCTGGAAGTCTACGGCGGGTTCCTGGCGGCCGTGCTGGGCGTGTTGATCTATTTGTGGCGCTGGGGGCACTCGCTCCGCTGGTACTTCGACATCGTGGCGCCGTCCGTGGCGCTCGGCTTCGGGATCGGGCGGGTCGGCTGCTTTCTCAACGGCTGCTGCTGGGGCGGCCTGGCGCCGGAGTTGCCGTGGGCCGTGCAGTTCCCCTTCGGCAGTCCGCCGGCGATGGCCCAGTGGCTGGCGCGCGACCCCGGTGCGGCGTTGCCGGCGGAGTTGCTCGTGCACGGGGCAGGCACGATGGCCATGCCGCGCGAGGTGCTGCGGGCCAGCGACGAGCAGTTGCTCGCGGCGCGTCGCGCCGCCGAGGGTGGGAGCCAGCAGCTCGACAGCCTGCGGGCCCAGCGTGAGCGGGCCACGCGCCCGGAGGAGATCGCCCGCCTGGAGCGACAGATCGCCGAGCTGAGCCGCGCGCAGGCCGGGAAGGTCGACCCGCTCCTGCTGATGGTCGGGCGCACGATGAGCCGCTTCGACCTGTCCCCACAAGAGCTGCGCCGGCTGGCGGCCCAGCACCCCTCACTGCGGGTGCATCCGACGCAACTTTACTCGGCGCTGGCGCTGGGCCTGCTCGCCTGGATGCTCTCGGCCCTCTACTGGCGGCGGGCACGCGACGGCCAGGTCATCTTCACGCTCCTGATCGCTGAGCCGATCTGCCGGTGGACGCTGGAGGTGCTTCGGGCCGACAACCCGGTGGACACGGCCGGGCTGACGGTTTCGCAGTTCATCGCGCTGTGCCTCAGTGCGACCGGCATCCTGGGCCTCATCGCGATTCAATTCGCTCCGCCGCGATCCCCCCGTGCCGGCATCTGGGTACCGGATGACGAAGAGGGCGCCAAGGCAAAGTCGGGAGCGAGGCCGGCGACGGGCAAAGCTTGAATGTCGCCGTGGGGCCAAGCGGTGCCCGGGTCATCGCGGCGCGACCGGCTGTGGATTGGCGGCCGCTCTGGGGGGCGAGTAACATCCGGTGCAGGTCAGCGAGCGCAACCTCCCAAGATGGTGATGCATGAGCGACGAACCCAAGAAGATCATCGTGGACGACGACTGGAAGGCCGAGGCCCGGCGCGAGAAGGAGAAGCTCGCCGCCCAGCCCGCCGGGCCGCGCGACATGCCGCCGCCCCACGTGGCCGAGCTGGTCAACATCATCGCTATGCAGGCCATGGCCGGCATGGGGCTTCTGGCGACGCCCAACGGCGAGCGCATCCCCGCCGACATGGAGGTGGCCAAGCACTTCATCGACCTGCTCCAGCTTCTCGAGGATAAGACCAAGGGCAACCTCACGCCCGAGGAGAAGACCCTGCTGGAGCAGACACTCTATGACCTGCGGATGACCTTCGTTCAGATCGCGGGCGGCGGACTCGGGGCCATGCCCGGGGCAGGACCGGCCGGCGCACCAACCGGCACGCCCGCTGTCTGAGTGGGACGGGCGACTGCTCCAGCGCTGACGTCGTCGCATGAGCGCTTCGCCGGACAGAGTTGACACTGCCGACGCCGCGCGGCCCGCGCCGGAAACGTTCGCGGACCGGGTCGCGAAGAATGCATACTTCCGCGCGTGGGTCACGCTGGTGGCGCCGCTTGGGCTGAGTGTGGCGCTTCACGCCGTCATATTCGTCCTGCTGGCGATGAAGACGTTCGCATGGCTCGCGCCTGCGGGTTTGGACGTGGGCGACTACAGCGCGACACTCACCGAGGCGCTGGGCGTCAGCGAGGGTACGGGGCTCGACTGGTACCAGCCGGGGGGCCTCGCCGGACTTTCCGAGCCGATCGACGAGTCGTTGGGCTCGCTCGGCGGACTGGACGTTCCCGACGACGCCCTGCGCGACCTGAGCCGCGCGCCAGGCCAGGGTGGCGGCCAGACCGGCGGCCTTGGCCTCGGAGAAGGACCGCTGGCGCTGCTGGGCACCGGCGGCGGAGCGGGGCCGGCCGAGAGCGGCGGGCTGGGGAGCGGTCTGGGCGGGGCGGCCCGACTCGGCGAGGGCGGCATGTGGGGGATGCGCTTCCGGGCCCGCAAGCTCGTCTACGTCGTGGACTTCTCCGGCTCGATCATAGTGGCGGTCGACGTGCTGAAGCGCGAGTTGAAGCGCTCCATCAGCGGCCTGAAGCCCGACCAGTCGTTCAACGTGATTCTGTTCTACAGCGCCGGCGGCGGCGTCGACGAGCGCCTCCGCACCGAGCAGTTCCGCCCGCAGCTCGAGCCCGCCACCGATGCGACCCGCCGCGCGTTCTTCGAGTGGATCGACGCCAAGGCGCCGCGCGGGCAGACCGAGCCGCGCGAGGCCATCCAGCGGGCGCTCGAGCTGGAGCCGGAGGTGATCCTGTTCCACTCGGACGGCTTCTTCGACGAGTCCGTGGTGCCGGAGATCGCGCGTCTCAATCGCCGGCGCGTGCAGGTTCATTGCCTCGTGTTCGATGAGTTGCTGCTCAAGGATGCCAGCGACTTGCCGCCCAAGGCCAGCGAAGGCGCCGAGCGGATGAAGCGCATCGCCGACCAGAATCGCGGCCAGTTCAAGATCGTTACCGGAAAGGACCTGCGGCGCGTTGGCGGCTGAGCCGGCGTCGCGGGACGACTGGGAGCAGAGATGAGCTTAACGGCACGGTGCGTGGCCATCGGCGCGGCGGGGTGGGGCGGCGCGGCCTTCGCCCTGGCGCAGTCCCCCGGCCCGACGCGGACGAGCCTCCTGACGATCTTCTGGCAGGGGATCGAGATCCCGAGCTACCTGATCTTCGCCGGCTCCGTCGTCGTGCTCGCCGTCATCGTCGAGCACTTCATCAATGTACGCCGGGTCACAGTCTCGCCGCAGTCGCAGGTCCGCAAGGCGCGCGAGCTGATCGAGCAGCGCAGCTTCCGGGAGTGTCTCGACCTCGTCCGCCGCAGCCGGACCTACTTTGCCCAGGTCATGACCGCGGCGCTCAACCACGCCCGGCACGGATTCGAGTCGATGCACGAGGCCGCGATGGAGAAGGCCTCGGAGTTGTCCGGCCGCCTGTACCGCAAGGCCGAGTATCTCAACATCATCGGCAACCTGGGCCCTCTCCTCGGCCTGCTCGGCACGGTGTGGGGCATGATCAAGGCCTTCGGCAGCCTGGGCGCCGGCGGCGGGCAGGCCAGCGCCGGCGACCTGGCCACCGGCATCAGCACGGCCCTCGTGAACACGGCGCTCGGGCTGGCCCTGGCGATCCTGGGCATCGGCTTCTACGGCGTGTGCCGCAACCGGATCGACGCGTTGTCGACCGGCGCCACGATCGACGCCCTCGACCTGCTCGAGTACTTCCGACCCTCGGCGATCGGGCGATCCGCCGAGGCGCGCGGCCCGGCCGCGCCGGGCGCGGCTCCCGCCGAGGTGCATTGAGACATGTCGCATCGTCGGCCGCCGCAACCCGTCTCGATGACGCTGAACCTGGCGCCGCTGGTCGACGTCATGATGTGCCTGATCATCTTCTTTCTGCTGGCCAGCCGGTTGGCTTCGGCCGAGTTCATGCAGGTGATCCTGCCGACGGCGGCCGCGGCCCGCCAGGTCGAGTCGTCTGACCTGGGCAACCGTGTCACGATTACGGTGCAGCGCGGGGCGGACGACGGCGACGAGCCGATCTTCGTCGTGGCTGACTGGGACGGGCAGGAGGTTGTCGAGCGCCGCCTCGCGCCGGACAGCCTCGCGCCGCTGCTCGCTGCCCGCGCGGCGCGCGCCCAGGCCGGCGGCGGCAAAGTGCGCTGCGTGATTCGTGCCGACCGGCTCTGTCGCTACCGGGACGTGGAAGTCGTCCTGCGGGGCTGCGGCCTGGCCGGCGTGAGCGACGTGATCTTCGGCGTCAACCAGGCGACCGCGGAGGCGGCCCACGAGCGCGTGCCGTGACTGCCCACGCGCCCAGCACGGCCGTCGTTCCGAACCTGGCCCCCATGGTCGATGTGATCATGGTTCTGCTGGTGTTCTTCCTGCTTGGGACGTCGATCGAGGTGGTTCGCCAGGGCGTGCTCCAGACGGAGCTGGACCCCAGCAGCGGCCCCGGCGCCGGCCAGGCGATTCGGGTCGTGCCGCGCGTGACCATCGGGCTGCGTGACGTGGAGGGCGGTCGGGGCGTGCAGATTTCTGTCATGGGCCGGGAGCTGGGTGAGAACGATTTCCCCGGCCTGTTCGATTATCTGCGTGACCGCGCGGCCGAGGGAGCCGACCGCAAGAACCCGCTCGTGATCGGGGCCGAGTCCACGGTTCGCTGGCAGTACGTCATCTCGGCGATGGACGCCGCCACGCTGGCCGGATTTCAGAACATCCAGTTCGCGGTGAGCTTGCGACCGTCGGGGAGCGGCCCGTGAGCGGTCGGGCTGCCCGGCTGCGGCGCAGGCGATGGGGCGGTGGTGTCGCTTCGGGCGCGCTCTGCGTCGGTCTGCTCGTGGCGACGTGCGGAGCCGTGGCGGCGACCGCGGGCGACGACGTTTCCGCGTCGCGTGACGTCGAGATCGAGCGCCTGGTCGCAGAGGGGGCGGTGGATGCCGTCGAGGCGCGACTGGCCGGCGACCGGCGGCCGGAAGCACGCGGGGCGATCGCGCGTGCGGCGGCCAATCGTGCCCGTCGGGCGACCCGACCCGACGAGCGCCGCCGCCTGTTTGCGGCCGCGGAGGAGCGCTTCACGCGCTGGATCACCGAGCTGGAGGCGGCCGGGCGCGCGGGCCGGGTCGCGGACCGCGCGCAGCTCGCGGTCGCGCGGGCCCAGTATGGCAACGCGATCCTGGCAACGCAGGTCGACAGCGAGCTGATCGACTACGAGGCCAGCCTGGGGCAGATCGGCGATCGCGGGCGGCTGGTCGCAGCGCTCGCCGCGGCGCGCGACCAGTTCAACAAGGCCGACGCGCTGCTGGCGCCGATCGTGGCGGACATGGAGGCCCGCGAGGCCGAACTGCTCGAAGCGGGACTGTACGACGTTGTCGAGCAGACGTTGCTTGATCTCCGCCTCAGTCTGGGGTGGACGAACTACTACCTGGGCGCGCTCGAGACGAACGACGCCGGCGCGAAGCGTGCCGCGCTGGCTGCCGCGGAGCAGCGCTTCGCGGAGCTGGTCGACGTGGCCAGTGAGGGGCCGACGCGCGTGCTGTGCCAACTGGCGCTGGCGATGACCTGGCGTGAGCAGGGCAAGGCGCGTGAGGCCGAGGAGGGCTTCGCGCGAGCGCTGGCGGCGGCCGCGGCGCCCCAGCTCGACGCCCGCGTGCGCTACGAGCTGGCCCGCGCGCAGGTGCGCACGCAGCGTTTCGACGAGGCGCGCCGGACGCTGGCCCCGCTGCTCGAGAAGGACGCGGCGCAGCTCGCCGCCGCCGATCGTCCCGCGGCGCTCTACATCCGGCTGGCGCACCTGTGGGACGCGCACGCGCTCATGCTCGAAGCCAACGCGCTGCGTCGCGGGAATCCCGACGCGGCCACACGCGGCCGCTCGCAGCAGATGCGCGAGGAGGCGATCGGGCGTCTGCGCGCGGCGGAGCGCTGGCCGGCGCCCTGGCCGGATCTGGTGCGCATCTACGTGACGGCCGGCGTAGACCTCCAGGCGGCGCCGGCCGCCCTGTCGCCGGGCGAGCTGCTGTACACCGCGCAGGTGCTCGCGCGGGCGGACCGGCCCGCGGACGCCCGTGAGCGTCTCGTGGCTGCCGCGGAGCGGACGGAGATTGATTCACTCACGCTCGGGGACGTGCTTTTTGAGCTGGGCCGCGTGCACAGCCAGCTTCGCGATGATGCCGCTGCCGCGGCGACGTTCTCCCGCCTGGCGCATGAGCACCGTGAGCATCCGCGCGCCGCACAGGCCGCGAGCCTCGCGTACCAGCTCTACGGCCGCATCGCGGAGCGGAGCAAGCGGCCGGCAGACTACCTCGCGCTGGCCGCCGAGCTGCGGCGCCTGCTGGACGGCTTCCCCGAGCACCCCGACCGCGACGAGGCCGCCTGGCTGCTCGGCGTCGCCCTGCAACTGGCCGGGGAGCACGACCAGGCCGCAGCCGCCTTTGCGGCCGTTCCGCGCGCGAGTCGTCACGGCGAGGAAGCCCAGTTCCGCCGCGCGCTGTGCCTCCGACTGGCGTGGGAGTCGCACGCGTCGGACGACGCGCCGTCGCGAGAACGCAGCGGGCGCGACGTGGCCCGCGCCCTGCTCGAATACAGCCGCGCGGCGCACACCCGCGGGTCGCAGCCGGGAGCCGCCTCGCAAACGCTCGCGTGGGCTGCCGAGGCTCGCGCCGCCGCCGGCGAGGTACTCATCTCGGCCGGTGTCGACGCGCACCAGGCGGCCCTGGAGGCGCTGGCCGAGTTCGAGCGCGACTTTCCCGAAAGCGACCAGCTCGGGCGCGTCCTCGCCGTTCGCATTCGCGCGCACCGCGGACTGCGCCAGTTCGCCGAAGCGGCGGCGATCCTGGAGCGCTTCCTCCAGGCGGTCCCGGCGGAGCGCGTCGGGCCTGTCCTTGCCTCGCTGGCGCGCGGGATGCAGGAGGAGGTCGGCCGGCTGGTCGCCGGCGGTCAGGATGAAACCGCTCGAAAGCTGGCCTCGGACGCCGCGATGACTCTGGGCGAGTTGGAGAAGTGGGTGCTGGCGGACGCCTCGCGCGCCGCGCGGCTGGAGGCCGTTCGCGCCGCGCGGGCGGAGATGCTGCTGTTGGCCGGCGACTACGCCGCCGCCGACCCGCTCTACGCCGAACTGCTGGCGGCGAGCCCCCAGCGTGGCGATTACCTGCGGGCTCGCGCCCGGATCGCCACTGCCCAACTCGGACCGAGTCCGACCGGCGAGGCGCCCCGCGCAGCGCAGCAGCGCTGGGAGACGCTTCTGGCCGATCCGGCTCTGCAAGCCAGGGCGCCCGAGCAGTACTGGGAGGCCCGCTGCGAGTGGCTCAGCCTGCACCTGCGGCTCGGGCACGCGGACGATGTGCAGGCGGCGATCTTCCAGGAGTCACGCTGGTACCCGGACCTGGGCGGGCCCGGCTGGCGCGAGAAGCTCGAGGCACTCTACTCGGCCGCGGGCGGTACGCGGCCGCTCACGCCCGAGTCGCGCCCGGCCTCCGAGCCACGAAAGTAGCCAGTGCCGTGATCCGTAACGAGACCGAGCCGGCTGCTCGTTGCAACCGGCTCGGCTCGGGTTCGTCTGGTTCACTGCGAAGGAACGTGCATCCGTCTGACGCACCTGACTATAGCCCGGGTGACGCTGGCAAGTCCTCGCCCGGTCAACCCGACAGTGGGCCGATGTCCCCGGCGTCCCGGAAAGCCGCACCTCGCGGGCGCTGCAAGCCGGCCGGCCGCTCTATCGGGCCTGGCCGAGGTCACGGCGAATTCGGTTCCGGGCCTGATAACACATGGTCGCCCTCGGCGCCAATCTCTGGGCCACACGGTTTCCTGGAACCAACCGTGGGAGATGTCACCGCCGCTTCGCGGCCGCCTCCACAAGGGCCTTGAACAGCGCCAGGTGCTCGCGGTGCTCGATCATGTCCTCGGGGTGCCACTGCACGGCGAGCAGGAAGCGGTTGTCCATGTCCTCTGACGCCTCGACCAGGCCGTCGGGAGCCCATCCGACGGGCTTGAGCCCGCGGCCCTGCCGGTCGGGGTCGACCGCCTGGTGGTGCCGGCTGTTCACGTCGATCTGCGTGCTGCCAACGACGTAAGAGAGATATGAGCCGGGCTCAACCCGCAACCCGTGTGTGCGTGGCGGGGGCGACTCGTCGGTCATGCGGTGGTTGATCTTCTCCGGCAGCGACAGGTCCGGGATGTGCTGGATCAGCGCGCCACCCCGACCGACGTGCGCGACCTGAAATCCCAGGCAGACGCAGAAGATCGGCTTTCGAGCTGCATCGGCACGGCGGAAGAGCGCCAGCTCGAACGCGTCCCGGCGCTCGTGCATGACTTCGGTCTTCGGGTGGCGCTCCTGGCCGTAGTGACGCGGATCGAGATCCGACCCGCCGGTGAACAGCACACCATCCACGCACCGCAGCAGGTCGTCGAGCAGGCTCTCATCGACCGCCGGCGGCACGGGCATCACGTAGGGCGCGCCGCCCGCGGCGATGACCGCGTCCGTGTACGCCGCGTTGAGCTGCGCGCGCAGTCGCGGCTTGGGGCCCCCGTCTGAAACGGCGCTGAAGCTGCTGGTGATGCCGATCGCCGGTCGCACGTGACACCTCCACGTCGAACTCGGATTGTAATCGCGCGCCGCCCGCCATCGGGCGACCAATCTGCGGCAAGCCGCCGAGCGACGGACAACCCGCGCGGCTAGCCCGGGGCACGGGGGTCACAGCGGCTGGTCTGTTGGCGGGACGGCCGCCCGCAGCAGGCGGTCGCGCACCGCCAGCCACTCTTCCGTATCGGGCGGAAGCTCGACCACGATGCGTGCCACGCCCGCCGACTCCAGCTCGTGCAGCGCCGCGTACAGCCCGGCGGCGTACGCGGCGGGGTCGACCGGGAGCTCCAGGTGCGTGACCCGCCCGGCGGGCACGCCCCGCCGTTGACCGGCGCGCGGCGCCGTGGGTGTCTCGGGCCCCGCGGCGATCGAAGGCCGGCCGGAAGGCTGGCTCGATGACGGCTCCGCTTCACCCGGCGCCAGCGTCAGCCAGCCGATGTGCGCGCCCTGCGCGGTCAGCGCCGCGACCCGCGCGTCCCCGCGCTCCACCGTGCACTCGAGCGGCACGCGTGGCGCGTAGTGCCGGCCGACGCGCCCGGGCGAACGCTCGGGCCCTTCGCCGGCGGGCGTCGTGCGGTCGGAGACCGCGACGGCTCCGACCAGTGGCCGCAGCATCTCGGGTGAGACCAGTCCGGGCCGCAGGATGCGCGGTGGCGAATCCGTCAGGTCGAGAACAGTCGATTCGATGCCGCCGCTGGTCGGGCCGCCGTCGAGGATCATGTCGACCAGCCCGGAGAGGTCCTTCAGCACGTGCTGCACGCGCGTGGGGGAGATGCGCGTCGAACGGTTGGCGCTGGGCGCGGCGATCGGCACGCCGGAGGCACGCAGCAGCGCCAGCGCGACCGGGTGCTGCGGCATGCGCAGAGCGACCGTCGGCGCGCCGGCCGTGACGACGTCCGGCACGCGCTGCGCCTTAGGCAGGACGAGCGTCAGCGGCCCGGGCCAGAATGCAGCCGCCAGCGCGTCGGCCAGCGGCGGCCAGCGCGTCACGAGTTCGCGGGCCATCGCGACGGACGACACGTGCACGATGAGCGGGTTGGTCGCCGGCCGCCCCTTGGCTGCGAAGATCTGCCGCACGGCCTCGGCGTCGAGTGCGGCGGCGCCCAGCCCATAGACCGTCTCAGTCGGAAAGGCCACCAGCCCGCCACGGCTGAGGATCGCCGCCGCCGCGGCCACGGCGTCAGCCTCGGGTTCACGGGGATTGATGACCAGCACCTGGGTACGCACACTGCGGGGACTCATGGTGGGCGCATGGTAGCGGCTTTGGCGGGAGGGAGGCACCCGCGCCGGCCGCGGTTCACCCGCGCGGCAGGGCGGACGGTCGCTCGCATACAATCGCGTTGATGGCCCGCAAGCGCCCCCAGAAGAAGCGTGTCGCCTTCCGGCCGAACCGGCAGGCACGGCGCCGTACCGATGACTGGACGCAACGCTGGCAGGAGGGGGACCAGGCCCTCCAGGATCACGAACGCGGCGAATCGATCCGGCCCAAGGGAGACTTGTCGCGCAAGCGCACCATCCTCGTCGACGGCGACAACGCGCCGCTCGTGGACGCGGCCCTGTGGCATCGCGGCACAGTCGTGAAGGTGCATGGGCTGGTCGCCTACGTGGACGAGGCCGGTCGCACCTGGGAGTGCACCGTGCGCCGCATTCTCCGCACGCTCGACATCCGGGGACGCTCGCCGGTGACGTGCGGCGACCGCGTGTGGGTGAGCGATCACTCGGCGATGTGCTCGGGTCGCCTGGTCGGCGTGATCGAGCAGGTGGAGCCGCGTCAGACGGTGCTCTCGCGGCGCGACGCCCGCGGGCGCGAGCACGCGCTCGTGGCCAACGCGGACCAGCTCCTGATCGTCGTCAGCGTGGCCAAGCCGCGGCTACGGCCTCACCTGGTGGACCGCTACATCGTGGCGGCGCTGAAGGGGCGGCTGCGGCCGGTGATCTGCATCAACAAGATCGACCTGCTGGACGCGGCCAGCGTGACGGACGAGGAGTCCGACGACCAGGGCGGCCTGCCGACGGCCGACGCCGTCGCGGAGCTGGCGAAGCTGGGATACACGTGCATCCTGACGAGCACGCTCTCCGGCGCGGGGCTGGCGGAGTTGCTGGCGACGCTGCGCGGGCACATCACCGTGCTTTCGGGGCAGAGCGGCGTGGGCAAGAGCTCGCTGATCAACGCCCTGGAGCCGGGGCTGGGTCTTGCGACGCGGGAGGTCTCGTCGGAGAACGAGAAAGGGCGGCACACGACGACGCACGCCGAGCTGATTCGGCTGAGTGCCGGTGGGTACGTGGTCGACACGCCGGGCATCCGTGCGTGGGACCTGTGGAGCGTCAAGCCGGCAGAGCTGGAGGCGCTGTTCGAGGAGTTCGTGCCCTACGTGCCCCAGTGCCGCTACAAGAACTGCCTGCACCGCGACGAGGTCGGCTGCGCGGTGCGGACGGCGATGGAGGCCGGCCAGATCAGCGCCCGGCGCTACTACAGCTACGTCAAGATGCTCGACGAGGTCTGAGCGCGGGGGCGTCCTTGGGCGCGCGGCTGCGCGTACGCGAGCACAGGTCTGGAAGCTATCCCCGTTCCTGATCTACAGGAGCGAGGCAATGCAGGGAGTTGAACGGCCGCAGAATTCAATCCTCCTCCGGCCCATCCCCGGAAGGGAGGGAGGTCAGGGGGCCGCCTCCGGGCACTGCCCCGACAGGCAGGCCACGAACGCATCGATGTCGTCGAAGCTCACGACGCCGTCCATGTTCGCGTCGCACCCCAGCAGGTAGCCGCAGTCGGGCGCGCCGCCGTTGTACGCCTCCCACGCCTCACGTCCCGCCAGCGCCTCCACGAACGCGTCGATGTCATTAAAGTCAACGGTGCCGCTGCAATCGGCGTCGCCGCGGAGCGTGACGGCCGAAGCGCTGAACTCCAGCCGGTATCCCGTACGGCCGTCGCCGCCGGTCCAGTATGACGGGACGATCAGGATGAAGCTGGACTTGGCCGGGAGGTACCAGAGCGTGCCGACCGCCGGTGCGCCGGTGATGCCGTCGGGTACGTGGAGCAGGCGGAGCGTGTACTCGCGGTTGCTGGGCGGCGGGTAGAGCATCGCGGGCGCGAAGCCGACGGACATGAGCGGCGCGGTGTGCTGCGGTCCGGCCCAGAAGTGCAGCGGCGACCAGGTCTTGCGCTCGTGCGGATCGAGCGGTGCGCGGCGGTCGTAGTTGTAGTACGCGCTCGGACCGCTCCAGCCGTCCAGGTTCTCATGGTGATAGACGCCGAGATAGCCCAGGCCCTCGTAGAAGAAGACGTAGCCGTCCTCGTCGGGGTCGTAGCCGTCGGTAGCGGTCGGCACGACGCCCAGGTACCCGAGCCCGCATCCGCAGGCATCGAAGTCGCAGGTAAAGCCCCAGCGAAGCTCGTCGGCGTGGGCGGCCAGCCCGAGCGACACGAGGCACAGGAGGGAGTGCGCTGCCCGTTGCATGCAGGAACACCTCGCGCATCGCCGGCCCGGACGACAACCGGCCAGCGTACTTTCGGACTATACCATCCGCGGGTAGGTCGCAGCAATGCGAACTGGGCTGCGGTGCGTGCTGATCGGGTCCGATCGCTCCGGGCCGGCGCCGGCCGCGGAACCCAGGCGACGCATTGCGACGCTCGCGTGCTTGACACGCCACCAGCACCCGGGGCACGCTCACCGCACCCGCCACGGAGTGCGCCCATGTTCACCGTACCCGCCACCGTCGTTTTCCTGGCGATCGCCCAGCCGGCAACCCAGTCCGCGCCGTCGCGTGAGCTGGACGTCCGCGTCGATCCGCGCGTGGAGCTTCTCTCGATCGTGTTCCGCCTGGCGGGCAACCCCGAGTACAACATGGATAACTCGAAGTCGCCCTACTCGGACGCGGTCGAGGCGCACTTCGGTCACCTGCGCGAGCACCGGGCGGTCAAGCTCGCCAGGTCGCTGCGGCGCGACCGGGGCATCTCCTACGACGCAGTCATGAGCCTGGCCATCCACCTGGACAGCGACCTGTCGCCGCCCAGGCCGATCATGCCGCTGGCGCCACGGCCTGACCTGCTCGAAGGCCGCTGGCGCGAGGCGGACGCTGCCCGCTTCATCGAAGCGCTAGGCGACTTCGTCCGCGACAGCGACTTTCACGCTTTCCTCGCGCAGCAACGGGAGCGCTACGAGCGCTGCGCCACCCGGCTGGCCGCGGTCGTCAACCAGCGCGACTACGTGGCCTGGTTCGACGGCTTCTTCGGCACCCGCCCGCAGGCCCGCTTCGCGGTAATCGTCGGGATGCTCTGCGGCGGCGGGAACTACGGCGTCAGCCTGCGGCACGCGGATGGCCGCGAGGAGATTACACCCGTGCTGGGCGTGTACCGGTGGGACGACGCGGGGGTGGCCGTGGTCGGCAGCGAGATCGGCTCGACGATCGTGCACGAGCTGTGCCACGCGTACACGAACGCGCACGTCGACCGTCACGAGAAGGAGCTGGAGCGGCCGGGGCGGTCGATCTACGCGCGGGTCGCGGACGTGATGCGCAACCAGGCGTACGGGAACTGGAAGACGATGGCGTACGAGTCGCTCGTGCGGGCGGTGTGCGTGCAGTACGCCTACACGGTCGATGGCGAGGGGGCCGGTCGCAAGCAGGCCCTGCACGAGCTGGCCCGCGGATTCAAGTGGACGATCGAGCTGCGCGGCGCGCTTCGGGAGTACGCCGATGATCGCGCCACCTACCCGACGTTCGACGACTTCATGCCTCGCGTAGTGGAGGTGTTCGAGCGGATCGCGCGGGACTACGACGCGCTCGAGGCAAAGTTTCCCAGGCTCGTCTCGACGCGACCGGCCGACGGCGCCAACAACGTCGACCCCGCGACCCGCGAGCTCGTCGTGGTCTTCGACCGGCCCATGATCGACAAGAGCTGGTCCATCACCGGCGGCGGCCCGGAGATGCCGAAGTTCGGGCCGCCCATGTTCGACGACGCACGCACCACGCTGACCGTGCCGATGACGCTCGAGCCCGGCCGGCGCTACCGCTTCGGCCTGAATGGCGGCTCGTTCTACGGCTTCGTCAGCGCCGAGGGCTATCCGCTGGCGTCCGTCGAAATCACGTTCACGACGAAGAAGTAGCGGCCGAGTGCATTCAGCCCGACGGGATGGGCGACAGCGGACGGGGACAAGGCAAGGCGCAGCCAGAGGCGAGGCAAGGTGCGGCGGGGGGGACGCCCAATGTGGCCAAGTCGATTCAGCCCGGAGGGCTGAGCAATAGTAGACGGGGGCAAGGCGAGGCGCAGCCGAGCCGCCGCCCCCGGAATCGCCGGCGTGCTGGACCCCGACCCTGAAGGGGTCGGCGAAGCGCGAGGGCGGATGACGCACAGCGCGCCCAGGAATGCGTCGTGACCTTGCGACGCGCCGCGACCTCGTCACGTGTCCCGACTTCGGCGCCCCTTACGGGGTCGTGTTCACGTTGCGGCCCCAATCGTCCCCCCGAGGACGACCGCCGACCGTTCAGCTCACCGGGACGCTCTCGACGGCGGGAGCGAGTTCTCCGTGAAGAAGCTGGGTCTGCACCAGCGTGGCGTAGAACGGGCACGTGCGCACGAGCTCGTCGTGCCGGCCGGTGGCGATCAGCCGGCCGTCGTTCATCACCGCGATGCGATCGGCACGGGCGATGGTGCTGAAACGATGCGCGATGACGAACGTCGTCCGGCCGCGGGCGACGTCGTCGAGCGCCTCCTGGATCTTGCGTTCGCTCTCCACGTCCACCTGGCTCGTGGCCTCGTCGAGGATCAGGATGGGTGGGTTACGCAGCACGGCCCGGGCCAGGGCGATGCGCTGCCGCTGGCCTCCGCTGAGCGTCCGCGCCGTGACGCGCGCCCCGTAGCCGCTCGAGACGGTCCCGTTCTGCTCGACGCGCAAGCGCTCGATGAAGTCCTCGATGTGCGCCAGCCGGGCGGCCGCGGCTACCTGCTCATCGCTGACCGGCCCGGCCCCGTAGGAGATGTTGGCGCGGATGGTGTCGGTGAACACGACCGCATCCTGCGTCACGAGGCCGATGGCGCCGCGCAGTGCGGCCAGCGGCAGCGTGCGGATGTCCCGATCGTCGATGCGGATTGTGCCGCTGTCCGGCTCGAAGAAGCGCAGCAGCAGTGAGACCAGCGTAGTCTTGCCGCACCCGTTCGGGCCCACGAGGGCGATCATCTGACCGCGCTCCACGCGCAGGTTGACGCGATCCAGCACGCGGCGCGACGGGTCGCTCGGATAGCTGAAGCACACGTCCCGGAATTCAATCGCCTCATCGAAGGCAAGCTGCGGCGCGAGCGGGCCGGCGGCTGCCTCGGGCCGCGCCCACGTGGGCGCGACCGTCAGCCCCGCCTCGGTCTCGGCCGGCAGATCCAGGATGTCGAAGAGCCGCTTGCCGCTGGCGTCGGCGGCCTGGAGGCGGTTGTAGACGTTGCCCATCTTGCGAATCGGGTCGAAGACTGCGCCCAGGCAGATGATCGCGCCGAAGAACACGTGCGGCTCGAGCTCCTGGTTGAATACGCGGTGGCCACCGTAGAGCGCGAACGCCGCGATCGCCAGTGAGGCGAGCATCTCGAGCGCCGGGCTGCTGGCGGCGTCGACCAGCTCGATGTGCGTCTGGGCGCGGGTCAGCTCGCGGCCCTCGGCGGCGAAACGTCGGCTCTCGGCGCCCTCCATGTTGAACGCCTTGACGACGCGGATGCCGGCCAGGCGCTCGCCGAGGTGGTCGAGCAAGCGGCCCCAGGACTGGGAGGCGCGCCGCTGGGCCCGCTTGACCATGCGCCCGAAGATGCGGATGAAGACCACGCCGACGGGCAGCCCGATCATGCCGATCAGGAGCATGTGCCAGTCGAGCAGCAGGGTGAGCGCGAGCACGCCGACCGCCTTGAGCGGCTCGCGGACCACCTTGCCGAAGAGCGTGTTGATCCCGACCTCGACCTTGCCGATGTCCTGGGCGAAGCGGCTGAGCGTGTCGCCGGGCGGTTGCGTGCTGTGCCAGCCGAGCGGGAGGCGCAGGACGTGGTCGGCCAGCTCGGTCCGCAGGTCGTGCATGCCGCGCTGGACCGCGATGGCTACCAGCCCTTCGTTGCCGAACCGGCAGAATGCACCGATCGTACTGACCAGGACGACGGCGGCCATGACCGCCAGGAGCGTATTCGAGCGGTCGACGGCCGATCGCCCGGACGGTAACCAGCTCGCAGCGCTCGCGGCTGCCGGCCACCAGAACTTGTGCGGGCGTAGCCGCAACGACGCGGCGCGCGACTGGCCGTCGAGGTTCACGACGACCACGTCGACCGCAGCTTCACCCCCTTGCTGCGCGATCAATGCAATGAAGTCGTACGCACTGCCGCCGGCCCCGTCGATCATCACGATGCGCTCGCCGGCCTGGAGGTGCTCCGCGTTCGGCGAATCCGGGCGGACGTCGAGGAGCGTCAGGCCGCGCGGATCGTCGGGCACGTCGGGCGGCAAGGTGACGCCGAGTCGTCGCTGGGCCTCGGCCCGGTGCAGCCAGTCCACGATGGACTCGTGCTCGGCAAAGATGATTTTCAGGACCGGGACGATGCTCGACACGCTGAACGTGTAGAACACGCTCACGCCGAGTGCCGCCAGCAGTCCGAGAACCAGCGACCGGCGATGCGGGTGCAGGTAGCCCGCCGCACGCAGAAAGTAACGCAGGAATCCGTCCTCGCGAGCCGACATCATGTTCGGTCGATATGATAGCGGACCCGCGCGCCGGAGGGGATTGGCCGCCGGCGAACCGGCGCCCGGATGCCTGGCTGGCAATGCCGGGCCTTGTCGGCCCGCGCGGTGGTGCTGCCGGCGCGTAAGCTCTGGCCCGAGCGGGCAGGGGCCGAACGAGCCCACGAACTGGAGCCACTCGTGAAGCGCGAGATCACGCTTTCGTCACAGGACATCACCCAGGCCGAGATCGACGAAGTCGTGGCCGTGCTGAGGAGCGAGCGGCTGAGTCTCGGCCCCCGGATTCCCGCGTTCGAGCAGGAGTTCGTGAAGCGGCTGGGCGTCAAGCACGCCATCGCCTGCAACAGCGGCACCAGCGGGTTGCACATGGTCTGGCGGGCAATGGGCATCGGGCCCGGGGACGAGGTGATCACGACGCCGTTCTCGTTCATCGCCTCATCCAACAGCATCATGTTCCAGGGCGGAAAGCCGGTCTTCGTGGACATCGATCCCCACACCTGGCAGATCGACCCGGCCCGCATCGAGGCCGCCATCACGCCGCGCACGCGGGCGCTGCTGCCGGTCGACGTGTTCGGGGTACCTGCGGAGATGGACGCGGTTAACGCCATTGCCCGCAAGCACAACCTGCGGGTGCTGGAGGACTCGTGCGAAGCGCTGGGCGCCACCTACCGTGGCCGGTGGTGCGGCCTGCTGGGTGAAGCCGGCGTGTTCGGCTTTTATCCGAACAAGCAGATTACCACCGGCGAGGGCGGCATGGTCGTGACCAACAACGACGAGATCGCCTTCCTCTGTCGGGCCTATCGCAACCAGGGGCGGGATCCGACCGCGGACTGGCTTGCCCACGCGCGGCTGGGATTCAATTACCGTATGAACGACGTGCAGGCCGCGATCGGCATCCACCAGATGCGCCGGCTGGACGAGATCCTGGCCAAGCGCGACCGCGTGGCGGGCTACTACCTCCAGCGGCTGCGCGACGAGCCGCGACTTAGCCTCCAGCGCGTCCCCGAGCACTGCAAAATCAGTTGGTTCGTGTTCGTCGTTCGGCTGAGCGACGATTACTCGGCGGAGCAGCGGCTGACGATTATCGAGCGGCTGCGGGCCGCGGGCGTGGCCTGCCAGGTATACTTTCCCGCGATCCACCTTCAGCCGTTCTACCAGGAGCCCCCGCTGAGCTACCGCCGGGGAATGTTCCCCATCACGGAAGCGCTGTGCGACCGGACGATCGCGCTGCCGTTCCACAATCACTTGAGCGAGGCGGACGTGGACTACGTGGTGAGGACGCTTCGATCACTGCTCTGAGCCGCCGCGCTTGCGGACGACGTACCCGTCCGCCGGGCGTGGCCGTCACCGGGCGCGGCGACGGGCGCTCTCCCGCGAGGTGGATCTGCAATCACGAGCGGCTGCGGGGCGGGGATTCCGATCGACTCGACTCTCCCCAGGCGCCTCGCTGACAGGGATGGGTTGAGCGATGGCTTCTACTGCGGCTTGGGCTCGGCGAGGCGCTTCGAAATGTGGATCAGCACTTCCTTGTAGTGCTTGAGCTCGTCGTGGTAGGTCGAGGTCGCCGTATGGCGAAGCTCGGGGCCCACTTCGGCGATCTCGCGCTCCAGGACCTTCCTGAGAACCTCGACTTCTTCCGGGCTCAATTCGAGCGTCATCTGGCACATCCCTTCGCCAAGGACACGTCCTATTTCCGCGCTTGCATTATAAGCTGCCCTCCCGCCACCTGGCCACGGCCGAGCGCGGCAAGTCGCCGCGTCGGCCGCGTCCGCCAGCGGCCGCCGCCGTAGCGGTATCATGATCGGTGGGTTGCTCACTGGCTGGGGCCCCAGGCTGGCACGGGCGCCGCGGGCAAGCGGCGCCTGCACTGGCTGAAGACCAGGGACCCGGCGCTCTGACCTGACAGCATGGCGCGGAAACGGACACTTCCCTCCTTGCCCGAGGTGCACGGGTCGATCGCCGTTCGCAGCGGCTCATCGCTGCTGCGCCGGCTGCTGACCTTCAGCGGGCCGGCGTTCATGGTCGCGGTCGGCGACATGGACCCGGGCAACTGGGCGACCGACCTGGCCGCGGGTGCGCGGTTCGGCTACACGCTGATCTGGGTCATTCTCCTGTCGAACCTGATGGCGATCCTGCTCCAGACGCTCTCGGCGCGCCTTGGGCTGGCCACGCGTCGCGACCTGGCCCAGGCCTGCCGCGATCACTACCCGCCCGCGGTCAACGCCGTCCTGTGGATCCTGTGCGAGATCGCCATCGCCGCGTGCGACCTGGCGGAGGTGCTCGGCTCGGCCATTGGCCTGTACCTGCTCTTCGGGATCCCACTGCTGTGGGGCGTGGTGATCACGGTCCTGGACGTCATGCTGCTGCTGATGCTCCAGTCATACGGAATCCGCAAGATCGAAGCCGTCGTGCTGACGCTGGTCGGGACGATCGGCGTGTGCTTCGCGGCGGAGATGTTCCTGTCCCGTCCGCCGCTCGGCGAGGTGCTCAAGGGCTTTGCGCCCGGCGTGCTGTCGGGTGGGCAGCTCTACATCGCGATCGGCATCCTCGGCGCGACGGTAATGCCGCACAATCTTTACCTCCACTCGGCCCTGGTGCAGTCGCGGGCCGTCGAGCCGACGCGCGCGGGCCTCCGCGAAGCCGCCGGCTTCAACCTGGTCGACTCGGTCGTGGCGCTCAACGGTGCGTTCCTCGTGAACGCAGCTATCCTGGTGCTGGCGGCGGCGACCTTCTACGGGACCGGCCACCAGGATGTCGCGGCCCTGATCGATGCACACGCGCTGCTCGAGCCGTTGCTCGGCTCGACGCTCGCGCCGATTCTCTTCGCGGTGGCCCTGCTGGCGGCCGGGCAGTCCTCGACCATCACGGGCACGATGGCCGGCCAGGTGGTCATGGAGGGGTTCGTATCGCTGCGCCTGCGGCCGTGGTTGCGTCGCCTCGTGACGCGGCTGCTGGCGGTAGTGCCCGCCGCGATCGTCATTCTCGTACAGGGCGAGGCCGGGGTGGACGACCTGCTGATTCTTTCGCAGGTCATCCTCTCGCTTCAGCTCTCGTTCGCCGTGATTCCGCTCGTTCACTTCACGAGCGACCGCAGGAAGATGGGCAGCTTCGTGACGCCTGTCTGGGCGCAAGTGCTGGCCTGGATCACGGCGGCGATCATCGTGTCGCTCAACGGAAAGCTCGTGTACGAGTTCATCGTGGATGGCGTCACCGGGGGCGTGTGGGCCGTGCAGTACCTCCTTGTGCCGATCTCGGGGCTGCTCGTGCCGCTGCTGGTCTGGATGATCGCCGAGCCGCTCTGGCGCGGCTGGAGGGATCGTCGGCGGTCGGGCGTGCCGACGCCGCCGCTGCCGGCCCTGGAAGCGACCCTGCCGCAGCAGTATCGACGCGTGGCGATTGCGCTGGAGGCGGGGCCGCAGGACGCGACCGTGCTGGCGGGGGTGATCCCGCTGATCCGGGCGGCCGGCGCGGAGGTCGTGCTCATCCACGTCGTCGAGAGCACCGCGGCCCGCTTCCTGGGGGTCGCCGCAGACGACGCCGAGGTGCGCCACGACGCCGACTATCTCGAACGGGTGGCCGCCCGGTTGCGGGAAGCGGGGCTGGCTTGTCACACGCGGCTGGGGGCCGGCGACCCCGCCGAAGAGATCGCCCGCCTGGCCGAGGACGAGCACTGCGACCTGATCGTGACCGGCGGGCACGGGCACCGCTGGCTCGGCGACCTCTTCCACGGCGCGACCGTGAACAACTTGCGGCATGTGACCGACATCCCCGTGCTCACTCTGCGCGTCGCGTCGCCCCGCTGGCCGCTCAAGGCCAGCACGGGGATCGAGTCCAACGGCTGATCCCTCGGGCCCGCTCGAGCCGGTCACGCGCCGGCGCTCAGCTCCCGGCTCCAGGCGAATACCGAGAACACCCCCCCCCCGTGTGGATAAACACGACTGGGCGCGAGTGCCCCAGCGAGCCGGCGCGGATTCCCGCGACGACCGCCGCGAATACCTTGGCCGTGTAGACCGGGTCGAGCACGATCGCCTCCGTGCGGGCCAGCAGCCGCAGGGCTTCCACGCACTCCGGCGTGGCGATGGCGTAGCCCGGCCCGACGAACCCGGGTATCAACCGCAGCAGCGCCGGATCGAACGAGACCGGCAATGCGTACTCCTCGATCGTCGCCGCGCACAGCGATGCCGTGGCCGCGGCGTGGTAGTCAGCGTCGTCACTGACGGGGACGCCCCAGACGTCGATGCCGTCCAGATGGTGCAGGAGCTTGCCGAGCAGCGCGCCGGCGTAGGTGGCGTCGCTCGATACCCCGACAACGACGTCGCACGCCGCGATGCCGGCGGCGGCGAGCTGCGTCCCCAGTTCCGCCAGCGCATCGATATAGCCCCAGCAGCCGAGCGGCTCGGACGCGCCCGCGGGGGTGAAACGCGGCCGTCGGCCCGCGGCCCGCAGTTCTACAAGCGTGTCCGCGACGATCTGGTCCCGCCGGGCGGCGTAGTCGGGCCGCGCGAAACCGCGCCAGCGCGCCCCGAAGAGCGCGTCGAGCAGGTGATTGCCCTGGAGTTCAGGCGGCGGCTCGGGGCGAACCAGCAGCTCGCAGTGCAGCCCCAGACGTGCGCAGGCCGCGGCCGTCGCGCGGCAGTGGTTCGACTGGCAGGTGCCCTCGGTGACGATCGTGTCGCACCCGCTTGCGATGGCGTCGGCCAGCACGTACTCCAGCTTGCGGATCTTGTTGCCCGACAGCTCCAGGCCCGTCAGGTCGTCCCGCTTGATCCAGATTTCAGCCGACAGCTCGGCGCCGAGCCGTTCACAGCGCGCGAACGGGGTAGGCAGCGCGGCCAGCGTCAATCGTGGCGGTCGTTTCATACCAGCCGGCTCGGATGCCGCTCATCAGGGTTGTAGCGCCCGACGATCATGCCTATTTCAAGTACCTGTCGAACCAGCCGGCGATCCGACGCAGCCGCTCGGCCCGGTTCTGCGGACGACCGGTGCGCGAGAGCCCGTGCGATTCGCCCTCGAAGCGGACCATCTCCACCGTGCGGCCGAGGACCTTCAGCGCCGTGAAGAGCTGCTCGGCCTGCTCGATCGGGCAGCGATGGTCCTCCTCCTCGTGCTCGATGAGCAGTGGCGTGCGGATGTTCCGCACGAAAGTCATCGGCGAGCAGCGATGCAGCGCCGCGGCGTTCTCCCACGGCTTGCCGCCGAACTCCGTTCCCAGGTCCCACCCGTAATCGCTCGTGCCGTACATCGACACCATGTTCCAGACACTTCGCTGCGTGACCGCGGCGGCGAAGCGGTCCGTGTGGCCGATTACCCAGTTGGTCATGTAGCCGCCGTAGGACCCGCCCGTGATACCCATCCGGCGGCGGTCGACGTACGGCCGCGCGGCCAGCCAGTCGGCGACCTTCATGACGTCGATGTAGTCGAGATTGCCCCAGTCGGCATGAATGGCGCGGCGGAACTGGTTGCCGTTGCCGGTCGAACCGCGCGGGTTGCTGTAGGCCACCACGTAGCCCTGGGCGGCCAGCCATTGCATCTCGTGGAAGAACGCGTGGCCATACTGCGCCTGCGGTCCGCCGTGAATCTCTAGGATCGCCGGGTACTTGCGTCCGCGCACGAAGCCGGGCGGACGCAGGACCCAGCCGTGGACCTCGGCGCCTTTGGACTTCACGGTGAAGGGCTCGGGCTCGACGACTGCAATACGCTCGAGCAGGGGGCGGTTCACGAACGTGAGGCGCTGCACGTCCCAGCGTGCCTTTGATCGGTCCGCGGCCCGCCCGGGCGCGGGCCGGCCGTTGAGTGGCTTGCGCGCGTCGTTGGCCGGCCGCTGCTGCGCGAGGTGCACGTCGCCGGGATCGGTCGCATCACCGCTGCAAAGGGCGATGGGGCCGTCGGGCCGCGCCTGGTGCAGGAAGTGGATGCTCGTCTCGCCGCCGATCTCGGTGCGCACGTCGCCCCCGGTGGCGGAACAGGAGCACAGCTCGGTCGCCCCACGCCGCGAGACGAGGAACAGGAGGCGCCGGCCGTCCGCGCTCCAGACAACCTGCGGCACCTCGAAGGCGCTCGTCACCACGTCGCTCAGTGTTGTGGCGAAGCACTCGTTATCGATGCGCGGCGTCAGGCTGCGCGGGCGGCCACCTGCGGACGCGACGCTCCACACGGTGGTCGGGTATTTCCAGGCATCATTCGGGCCCCCAGGATTGCCGATGAACGCGATCTGCCGGCCGTCCGGCGACCAGGCGTGCCCGCGGCACGAGCCCTTCTTCCGGGTGATCTTGCGGGACGGGCCGCCGCTGGGCCGGACGACGAACAGGTCGGCGTTCTCCGGGAACAGGTCGGGGTTCTCGACGCGGTTGGAGGTGAAGGACACGAGCCGCCCGTCCGGGCTGAAGCGCGGCTCCTGGTCGTCGTAGCTTCCGCGGGTGAGCTGCCGCGGCCGGCCGCCCTCGGCGTCGACCAGGTACACGTGCGTATAGTTCCCGTTCCACCAGCCGGCGCCGTCGAGCTTGTGAAACAGGCGCGTGACGTGCTTGTACTGGGGGCGCTTCTTCAGCTCGTCGTACTTGCCGTCGCGCTCGAGCTTCTCCCGCTCGCTCATGGCCTGCCAGGTGAAGACGATGCGCCGGCTGTCGGGCGACCAGTCGAAGTCGTGGGCGAAGCCGTCCGGTTCGGTCAACCGCAGCGGCTCGCCGCCGTCCAGCGGCAGCACGAACAGGCAGCATCCCTTGTCGCGGGTCGAGAGAAATGCGACGCGCGTGCCGTCCGGCGAGAAGCGTGGCCGCGTGTCGCTCCAGGCGCCGCCGGCGGTGAGCGGGCGGGGTCGCGGGATGTGCTCGCCGTTTCGGGTGGAGGCTGCGCTGGGCACGTCCACGCGCCAGAGCTGCACGAAGTTCTTGTTCTCCTTCTGGTCGCAGCGCTTGAGCTCGTAGACGATGGTCTGCCCGGACGGTGAGACCGCCACGCGTCCGACGGCCTTCAACTCAAAGAGGTCGTCCAGGCGAATCGGACGCGGACGCGCTGGCATGAGCGGCTCCCGGCGGGCAACCTGGCGCAGCACGGGACGGCCGCGCGCGTCAGCGCCGCGGCGGACTATACCGCCACGCTTGCCGCGCGGGGAGCCGAGCGAGTTGGCGGGCCCTCGCGGCCGGCACGCTTCTGCCGGGCCCGGCGCGCCGCTATGCTTTCGACATCCATGAGCCGCCCGGTGCGCATTGCCCCCTCCCTGCTCGACGCCGACATGGGTCGCCTGGCCGAGGAGATCCGCGCGGTCGAGTCGGCGGGCGTCGAGTGGCTGCACCTCGACGTGATGGACGGGCACTTCGTCCCGAACCTGTCCATCGGCGTGCCGGTGGTGGCCGGCGTTCGCCGGCACACGCGCTTGTTCCTCGACACGCACCTGATGATCACGGACCCGGCCCGCTACGCCGAGCCGTTCGTCAAGGCCGGCGCCGACAGCATCACGTTCCACATCGAGGTGGCATCGCAACCGGTACCGCTCATCCGGCAGATTCGTGAGCTGGGCGTGAGAGTCGGCGTGTCGCTGAACCCCGACTGCCCGGTCGAGCGCGTGCTGGACATCGTCGGGCTCGTCGATATCGTTCTCGTCATGACGGTGTTCCCGGGCTTCGGCGGGCAGACGTTCATGCGAGACTGCCTGCCGAAGATCGAGGCCATCGCTCGCTGTCTGCGACCCGACCAGACGCTGGAGGTGGACGGCGGAGTGAATATCGAGACCGCGCCGCTGGCCGTCGCGGCCGGGGCGGATACGCTCGTGGCCGGGTCGGCGGTCTTTCGCTCGGGCGATCCGGCGGCCAATGTCAGCGCACTGCTGTCGGCCGCTCGAGGCGGCCCGGTGAAATAGGTGGTACGAGACCGGCCTGGTGGCCGGTCCCCCAGTGGGCCGGCCCTCCACGAGGTCAGGAGGCCCGTCCCTGCGAGCTGCGGGCCGTGGGCGGACGGACGTGCGAGAGGCGCTCTTCGGCGTCGGAGATAGAGAGAGAACCATGCCCGAGGAAGCGGTCCCGCAGCGGCGTTATGTCGACGTGCCCGAGGGGCTCTGGATCCGCTGCACGCAGTGCAGCGCCATGATCTACAAGCGCATTCTCGAGGAGAACCTGCACGTCTGCCCCGAGTGCGACTACCACTACCGCATCGACGCCCGGGCCCGCATCGCGCAGCTCAACGACGAGGGGACGTTCGAGGAGTTCCTGCCGCACCTCGAGTCCACCGACCCGCTCGAGTTCCGCGACCGCGTGGGCTACAAGGAGCGCCTCGCGAAGGTGAAGGAGCAGACCGGCGAGAGCGAGGCCATCGTCGTCGGCAAGGGCTTCATCAAGGGCCGCCCGCTCATCATGGGGGTGATGAACCCGAACTTCATCATGGGTTCGATGGGCAGCGTGGTCGGCGAGAAGGTCGCCGCCGCCGCCGAGCGGGCCACGCTCGAGGGCCTGCCCCTCCTGATGGTCACGTGCAGCGGCGGGGCCCGCATGATGGAGGGGATGGTCTCGCTCGTTCAGATGGCCAAGACCTCGGCGGCGATCGCCAAGTTCGACGAGTCCGGCGGGCTCTACATCGTGGTGATGACGGACCCGACCACGGCGGGCGTGGCGGCGAGCTTCGCGTTTCTGGGCGACGTGACAATCGCGGAACCCGGCGCGCTGATCGGCTTCGCCGGCCCGCGCGTCATCGCCAACACGATCAAGGCGACCTTGCCCGAGGGTTTCCAGCGGGCCGAGTTCATGCTCGATCACGGCTTCGTGGACCGCATTGTGCATCGCCGCGACCTGCGCAGCGAGATCGCCCGCATCATCGACTACTGCAACAAGTAGTCACCGGCGAGGGTCAATTTCGGGTACACTTTCGGGCACTGGGCGGCGGGGACGGCGATAGACCACGACGCGACATCGTGACGCAGATCGACACCATCCCGGGGCGCGACAGCGCCGCGCCGACCGAGCTCGACGCTCGGACACTGCTGGGCGTTGCCGCGTTCCAGCGCGCCCTCGAGCTGCCGCCCGGCCAGGAGCCCCGTTTCGATCGCGTCTTCGAGCGCATCGCGGACGCCTTCCGCCACGCGCTGGCTGCCCGGCATGTCACCCTCTGGATTCCGTACCCGCCGGGGGACGATACCCCCGGCGGCAACCCGAGCGCTACGCTGAGTCCCGCCTACACGACGTTCGAGGATTCGCTCACCGGGCACATTCCCCTGCGGCTCCAGATCAGCGACACGCGGCTGGGGTGCGCTTTCCGTGAGGGGTTCCCCCGCTACTACCCGGGCCTCGACGCGGATGCCGACGCGGGTGAGCAGGAGTTGCTGCGGCGCGAGGGGCTTGCCGGGATGTGGGTGGTGCCACTGATTCCGACCATGCACCGGCTGGGCACGCCCGCGAGCAACCCGCACAACGTCCTGGCCATCGCGTTGCTTCACTTCGCGCCCGGCGCCCCCGCCGCCGCGACGCTGGCCGACGCTCTGGCGTACTTCGGCCGCGCCGCCGGGCAGGCGATCGAGCGCGGTCTGTGGCGCGAGCAGGATCTCGTGCTTCAGCAGAGCTACGAGGCGCTCGACACGGTGGCGGACGACCGCTTCGGGGCGATGGCCGCCGTGGCGCGCGTCGTGTCGGACGTGATGCAGTTCGAAGCCTGTACGATTCTCCTGGCCGACGAGGCCCGCCGCGTGCTGAACGTCCTCGGTACGACGGGCATCGACTCGCGCATCCCGCAGCGGCGCATGCAGTACCTGTACGGCGTGGGCTGCACGGGGTGGATCGCCGCGCATCGCCGTGCGTTCGCGACGGAGGACCTCGACGCCGTCGAGGATCGTGCGGCCCCGACCTTCCCGGACCGGGTCGAGACGGCGGAGAGGCGCCAGTTCCTCGGTGCGCCGTTGCTGTCGAACGCGGGCGACCTGCTGGGGGTCATTCGCTTGCGGAACAAGCGGCCGCCGGCGGGCCGCGGCTGGCCGCGGTGCCTGAACTATCTGGACCGGCTGCGGGTGGAGCGCGTGGCGCAGCTCCTGGCGCCGCTGATGACGCTGCTGATCAAGGAACGGCAGGTGCGGGCCGTGATGGAGCGGATCCAGCACGACCTGACCATGCCGGCCATGGCGATTCGCGACGGCGCGGGCATGCTCCTGCGCGAGCCGGGAGAGACGTTCCGGACCGACCTGGAGCGGGTGCGGCAGCGCCTGGAAGACATCGAGTCGTTCGGCGAAATCCTGCTGCTGAACTCCGAGATCATGTCGATTGCGCCGGAGACGGAGCTCACGCTGCGCGTGGAAAACACGCTCCCGCTGAGCGGCTTCGTGGCCAAGCTGTGCAAGATGCTCTCGCCGGAGGCGCGCCGTCGCGGGCTGGCCGGGATCCTGTACAATCAGGCCAGCTTCATGTCGATCCGGGCGCTGTGGATCGACCCGCGCCTGCTCCAGATTGCCATCTATAATCTGCTGCAGAACGCGCTCAAGTACAGCCACAAGGGCGCGGTCATCACCATCGAGGGCGAGGCGGCGCGGATCGACGGGCAGGCCTGGTACATGATCCACGTGAAGAACACCGGCATCGGGATCACGCCCGACGAGTTGCCGCACATCTTCGAGCGGCACTACCGCTCGCCCCGCGCACGCCGCCGCAGCGATACCGGCCTGGGTCTCGGCCTGGCCACCGCGAAGGACATCGTCGAGCGGCACGGCGGTCGGCTGGTATTGACGCGACCGATGGATCCGACCATCTTCACGATTCTGCTTCCGGGCGCGCTGGCGGAGCGCAAGCCGGGGGAGCTGAAGGGTTAAGCGATGCGCGCCCCCTCGGTGCTGTTCGTCGACGACGAGCTCGACATCCTGACCGACCACGTCCGCAAGCTGGAGGACGCCGGTCTGGTCGTGACGCAGCGCCGCACGACCGACGAGGCGGTGGCCGACTTCGTGACCAACCGGGGCCGCAACTACGACCTCGTCATCCTGGACATGATGATCCCGGCGCCCGAGGGCGAGCCCTACCACAGCCTGTACGACGCCTGGGACAGCATGCGGTCCGGCGGGCAACTGCTCGAGATCCTCCGACAGCAGAGCCGCGAGCCGCTTCCGCCGGTCCTGCTGCTGTCGAACCTGCGTGACGACGAGATGTTGACAGAGGCGTGGGACCGCTACGAAATGTGGTGCGCTAGCCTCGACCGCCCGGTCGCGTCGGCGAGCAACGACCAGATGATGGCGCAGGTCCTGCGGTCGCAGTTCGGAACCTGGGTGCGAGAGAAGCGGCGCACACCCCCCTGGCACCTGCCCGTCGTGGTCAAGGAGATTCTCCAGGCATCGGGAAACTCGATCGAATCACGGACCTGACTCGGGCGCGGTCAGGCCCCGCACACGGAGACGCCCATACCCCCTGAAGGCGATCAGGAACCTGGTAACCCGTACCAGCCCCCCCGCCCTATCGTGGAGAGGTCCAACCATGGAACTCGTCGACAAGACAATCGTGTGTGCCGAGTGCCAGAAGGAGTTCGTGCACTCCGCCGACGATCAGCGCCGCTTCCAGGAACGCGGCTTTGCCAATGAGCCGCGGCGCTGTCCCGAGTGCCGCGAGAAGCGCCGCCAAGCCGCCGCTGCCGCCAAGGCCGCGGCCAAGCCCGAGGGCGAGGCGCCGGCCACGCAGGACGTCGAGCCCTTCAACGCACCCCCGCGGCCACGCCCGAAGTCTCCGCCCGGCGGTCCGCCCCGCCCGCGACCCTACGTTCCCCAGCCGCGCGGCCAGTTCCTCGGCGGCCGGGACCGCGGGCAGCGTGGCGGGGGGTTCGGCGAGCGTCGCGGCCAGGGGCCACCGCGCGAGTCGTTCGAGATCGTCTGCGCCGAGTGTGGCGTGAAGACGACCGTGCCGTTCAAGCCGGCGGGCAACCGGCCCGTTTATTGCCGCGACTGCTATCGCTCGAAGAAGCCGCCGGGCGACCGCGACCGCGGCCCGCGCGACTTTGGCCGCGGCCCGGGCCCGGCCAGCGCCGGCGACGAAGACTGATACCCGTCCCCGGACCTATGGAGCACCCGCTATCAGCGGGCGCTGATCTGCGGGTGCTGCCTGGATCGGGCCAAAGACCGGTTTGCTCGGGATAACCGCCGCACCCTGTGCGCGGCGCTCCTGCTGGCGGCTCACACTGTGAGAGGGGCAAGATGATCCGCAGCCACCTCAAGTGGGCCGTCGGCACGCTCGTCCGACTTGCGTACGGGCGCCGCGCGGTCGTCCGCCGCGGACCAGGGGGCGTGCCGCTGCACTTTCGCCCGGCCGAGTACGCCCGGCTGCTGCGCGGCGTGGAATCGTCGCTGGTCGAGCACCGTCGGGCGTGGCAGCCGCTGCTTCGAGCCGACGAGGTCATCTTCGACATCGGGGCCAACATCGGCCTGACCACGCAGTTGTTCTTCGACCTGCTTGGGGGCCGCTGCCAGGTCGTGGCCTTCGAGCCGATCCCGGGCAACGTCGCGTTCCTTCGCCGCAATTGCGCGCCGTTCGGAGACCGCGTCCGCGTGGTGGACAGTGCCGTGGGTGACGAGGACGGCGAGGTCACGTTCGTCGAGAACCCACACCACCCGGCGTTGTCGCGGCAGCGCGACCGGGTCTCAAAGTCGGCCCGCTCGGCACTCTACTGGAGCAAGCAGGTTGAACTGCGCGTCCCGATCCTCCGCCTGGACACCTACCTCGACCAGCATCCCGAGCCGGTCCCCAGCTTCCTCAAGATCGACGTGGAGGGCGCCGGAGCCGCCGTCATCCGCGGGGCGGCGCGGCTGCTCGCCCGTGCGAGACCGGTGATCTCGATCGAGTTCCATTGGCCCGACGAGCAGCAGGGCGTGACGGGGCCGCTGGCCGACCTGGGCTATCGCAGCGTCAGCTTTGCCCCCGATGGCCGGCTGCGCATCGGCGATCCGCGCGACTGCCAGCGCGAGGGCCACTTCGTCCACCCACACGATCCGCGCTGGGAAGCGCTCAAGCGGCGGGCCGGGTCATGAGGCTTGCGGCCGCCCGGCACCCGGGGGAGCACACATCGTGAACCACCCCGTCGGCCAGGTCTCTGCGCTGCTCTGCGCGATCGTCTGGGCCGCGGCGCTGGTGCTCTTCAAGCAGAGCGGCCGGCACGTGCCGCCCCTGGCGCTCAACCTGTTCAAGAACACCGTCGGGCTCGTGCTGCTGGCGGTGTCCGTGCCAATTGAACTGGCCCTGCGCGGACAGACGCTGGCCGACCTCGCGGCCATCGGTTGGCCGGACCATGCGCTGCTGATTCTCTCCGGCGTCATCGGCCTGGCGATCGCCGACACGATCTTCTTCCGTGCGCTCAACGTGATCGGCGTCGGGCTGGTCGTCATCGTCGACTGCTCATACACGCCCTTCGTTGTGCTCTCGGCTTGGATGCTGCTCAGTGAGCGTCTCGAACCGCTGCACTACCTCGGCGCGGCGCTGGTCGTGGGCAGCCTGCTGCTCGTCGCCCGGCACAAGGCGCCCGAGGGGCGCACCCGCGGGCAGGTCCTGGCCGGCGTGGGTCTGGCGACGCTCGCCATGGCCTGCATGGCCGTGGCAATCACCGCGGTCAAACCGATCCTCGAGTCGACGCCGCTCACGTGGGCCACCGCGGTGCGCCTGGCGGGCGGCAACCTGTTCCTGCTGCTCTACGCTTTGCTGGGACGCGGCTGGCGGGAGAACTTCGCGGTCTTCCGCCCGTCACCGGCGTGGCGCTATGCGCTGCCCGGCGCGATCCTGGGCACGTATGTCTCGCTCGTGCTGTGGGTGGCCGGGTTCAAGTACACGCATGCGACCGTCGCCGCCGTCCTCAATCAGACCTCGGTCATCTTCGCCAGCGTGCTGGCAGCGATCTTCCTGCGCGAGCACTTCGGCGGGCGGAAGGTCACGGCGCTGGTCATTGCGTTCGGCGGCGTGCTCCTGGTTGTGCTGGCCGAGCCGCTGATGCTGTGGCTGCGCGCCGCGTGGCCCGCGGGCGGCTGAGCGCGCGGACGCCGCTGGTCGTGCTGACGATCCGAACCGCCAACGTTGAGGGAGCGGGGACTCGCCCTGATTAGCTGCGGGGACTTCGGGGATCGACGGAGAGGGCGGGATTCGTCGCGGACATGTCGCACCGTGATGTCAGAGTGGGCAACTTGAGTACAAACCGCGACCAAGGCGGTGGTTATCTCGCGCGGAGCCCCGACGGACCGTGCCGATCAGTCACGACTCATGCTTTCCGGATTGGGACAGCATTGGGACAGCGAGTGTGATCCAAACTGGTTGGTTTTCCTCCGGGATATCCAGCGCACCGACAGACCGCTGCTTGGCCACCAGCGCGATAGGCACCGTAAGCCGATCGACATGCCTGGTGGGCGCTGGTTCCACCCACCGAATATGCCGTCATCCGCAGCGCGAACTCGTATCGCCTGCCCTCGACCTCGGTCCGGAGATCGAGCCGCACCAGGTAACCGGGCACGGTGCTGGCGGTGCGAATCTCGGCGCGGACGTTGCGGCCCCAGAACGCGAAACCTCCCGGCGCGACGATCTCCGCTACGTCACAGCTCGTCGGTTTGCCCAGAACGATCATGTCGACCGGACCCGAGCGGGTCACTTGCGAGTGCGGTGATGTGAGCGGGTGAGCTTCGGGATCGGCATCAGCACGCACGATCGAGCGCCAAGCGCATGGGCTGTCCTCCGGAGGCTTGCCGTTGATCGTCAGCTCATGCTGAACGACGGCGCTGTTGGCGGTCATCGAGATGAGCGTGCTCTTGATGCGGCAGGCTTCCGTTCGACCGTCGCGCGTGCATGTTCCTTCCAGGACCGCCCAGGATCCCGGAGGGAACGGCGCCCAACACTGGTAGTCCGGATTGCGGACCGTGCGCCGCGGGCCACTGGTGCCGTCCTGCGCGGCTGACTCCGCGACGAGCAGGGGGGCAACGTGCGTGCGGACAAAGTCGCTGCTGAGCACATCCAGGTGGCCGCCGCGGTTCCCCACGGCCTGAAACGACGGGTTCCAGCGAACTTCCACCAGCTTGGTGTATTGACTGGCCGTCTCGACGGACGGGTACCGCGGCATGATCGGGCCGGAGACGCCGATGACGCGATTGGTGTCGGCGCCACGGTCGGCGGGCCCGCTGAGTGGCAGCAGAACGGTCAAGATGACGTCGCGACTCGAGGTGAAGATGTACGCGTTCTGGCGAACACGGGTCAGCGCTGCGGTAAGCTCGTAGTCCGCGCTCAGGGAACTCGAGAGAAGCACGACGTTGTCGACAGTCGGCTCGTCGGGCAGCGCCTCCAGCGCATACACCGCGATGACGGTGCCAGCCGAGAAGCCAACCAGGTCAACCTGCGCATCCGGGTGCTCCTGGCGGAATCTCAGGATCTTCCTGGCGAGTTCGGCCGCCTTGGCGCGCTTGTAGTGGTTGCTTGCAACCTGGTCCACGGCTGCACCCAATCCGGTCTGCCAGCGGAATCCCTCCCCCCAGCCGGGGTATCCAGCGTCGCGGAGCCCGTCGCGGATTCCGCCTGACCAGTCGGTCAGGGCATCGCTGCCGCCGGCGCCATCCAGGTAGAAGACGTAGCCGCGGTCGCAGCGCGCCTGGATGTCGGCCGGGAGGGTCGCGCAACCGGCCAGCATCGCCAGTGCGCCCAATGCAGCCACGCCGACCAGACGACGGGGCCATTTCATGGCCGTGCTCGACTTGAAGGCGTCGGCCGCGCGGCGCGCGGTCGGGTTGCTTGAGCGATCAATGGCAGCGGCACTCATCGTCCTCGTCATGGGCACTCTCCATGAGGGTTCACACAGCCGTGGCGCGCCCGCGCGACGCGAGCGACGCCGGAAGCACATCGCCATGCCGGGTCGCGCCACGCGCGACCGAACTGGCTTACGCGTTAGCCCGCCTGACGTTCCGTTCGCGGGCGAGACTGCACGCTGGCGTGCGCGAGCCGTCTCACGGGCTCACCGCAGCAGGTCAAGGATGAACAGAACCAGCAACGCCGCAGTCGTCAGGGAGTAGAAGACCGGGAACACCCAGCGCACCGGCAGGCTCGCTCCGATGCCGTGCGGCGGTTCGATCATTCCGACCAGCGGGCCCATTCCGTTTGCGGCAACCACGCGCTGGAGGTTCGCGATGGAGTTCCGCAGCTCGGCCACCAGCCGGATGCTCGAGAGCAGCGAGGCGAGCGAAAACATCACCAGCACGAGGAACCCGGTGCTCGTCAGGAGCTTGTTCGTCGACGTGCCGACGTCCCGTTGCAGAAGCGCCAAGCCGCCGGCGACGACGGCTGTGTAGGCGTTGGTGAACCAGATGCGCTCGTTGCGGATGTGCCGGATGTTCTCCCAGGCCTGGACGAACGCGGCCGACGCCACGTGCGGTTCCGTCGCGAGCGAGTTACCCGTTTCTTGTGCTATCGGCGTCATCAGGCGTGTGCTCCGCACCGGGTGCCGGCCGCGTTGTCGCGTGTCGGCATTACTGGGGTGCCACCTGCAGGTGAGTCGGCTCGCTGGATCGCTGCGGCGTCCGGACGAGCCAGCGAACGACGTAGTAGAAGACCGGCGTCAGGTAGATGCCGAACAGGGTGACGCCGATCATGCCGGCGAACACAGCCATGCCCAGCGTCTGCCGCATCTCGGCGCCGGCGCCTTGCGCGACGACCAACGGGAACACGCCCAGGATGAACGCGAAGCTGGTCATGAGGATCGGGCGCAGTCGAACACGGGCGGCCTCGACGGCCGCGTCAAAGCGGCTGGCGCCCTGGGCCTCCTGGTCGCGGGCGAATTCGACGATCAGGATCGCGTTCTTGGCCGCCAGGCCGACGAGCACGACAAAGCCGACCTGGACGAAGATGTTGACGTCCATGCCGGCGAGGAACAGCCCCGCCAGCGCGCTGAGCAGGCACATGGGCACGACCAGAATCACCGCCCACGGCAACGACCACCCCTCGTACAGCCCGGCGAGCACGAAGTAGACGAGGATCACGCCCAGCGCAAACGCGCTGAAGGGATTCTTCTGCAGGTCACGGAACTGGTCGAGCTTACTGGCCTCCTTCTGGAGGTAGCTCACTTCGGTCCACTCGGTGGCCATGTTGCGCGGCAGGTCGCGGGCGAGCCGCTCCATCATCGTCAGCGCGTCGCCCATGCTGGTCCCGGGCAGCGGCGTTCCGGTGATCGCGGCGGCCGGGAACATGTTGTAGCGCGTGACCTGGACCGGCCCGGCGGAATCGCGCACCTCGGCCAGCCCGCCCAGGGGCACCATGTCGCCATCGGCGTTACGAACCTTGAGCTGCCGGATGGTCTCGGCATCGGTGCGGAACGGGGCGTCGGCTTGCACGTTGACCTGCCAGGTGCGGCCGAAGCGGTTGAAGTCGTTGACGTAGTAGCTGCCGAGGTAGGCCTGGAGCGCGTCGAACACGTCGGTGAGCGGCACGCCCATCGACTTCACTTTCTCGCGGTCGATGTCGACGTAGAGCTGCGGCGTGCTGGCGCGGAAGCTGTTGAAAAGCCCGACCAGGCCGGGCTGCTGGTTGCCCTTGTCGGCCAGTTCGTCGGCGCGGGTCTGCAACTCGTCGAAGTCCACGTCACCGATACCCTCCAGCATCATCTTGAAGCCGGCGGACCTCGCCAGGCCCGAGATAGGCGGCGCCCCGAAGACCAGTACCTGCGCCTCCGGCACCTCGCGCGCCACGCGCGCGCGGATCCGGGCCGCTACGGTCTCGGCACCCAGCGCGTGGTCGTGGCGCTCGTGGAACGGCTTGAGGATGATGAAGACGTTGCTGTAGTTGGAGCTGTTGGCGTTCAGGACGTACGACATGCCCGGCAGGGCCAGCGTGTGTGCGACGCCCGGCGTCTCCAGCGCGATCCGCTCGACCGTGTCGGTGGCGGCAAGCGTGCGCTCCAGCGAGGCCGAGTCAGGCAGGACGATGTTGGTCACCAGGTATCCCTTGTCCTGCATGGGGATGAACCCGACGGGGATGCGGCTGAAGCCGAAGCCAGTCAGACCGATCATCCCGACGTAGATCAGGAGCACGGCGGCGCTGAGACGGAGGCACCAGCCAACGGTCGTCCCGTAGACCCGCGTCGCACGCTCGAAGACCCAGTTGAAACCACGGAAGAGACCGCCCAGCACCCAGTTGACGGGGCGGATCAGGAGTCGGCCGAGCAGGCCCCCCGCGATCGCACCGGGAAGGACGAGCAGCGCCTGCGCACCCAGGGATCGCAGGCTCGCACCCAGGCCACCGGGCGCCGCCTCGCCGCCGTGCCCGCCCGTTGGCAACCCCAGCCACGGGCCGAGGATCGGCGCCAGTAGCCACATCGACGCCAACCCGCCAAACAGGCCGAAGCTCCACCATGGCAGGGCCTCCTTGCCCGCGTTCCCGTGATGGCCCGGCTTGCGGTTGCGGAAGAACAGCACGGCCAGCGCCGGCGTCATCGTCATGGCGTTGATCGCCGAGATGATCATCGAAACCGAGATGGTGACCGCGAACTGCCGGAAGAACTGCCCGACCAGCCCACTGAGAAACGCGCTGGGCAGCAGGACGGAGCTGAGCACGAGCGTGATCGCCACAATCGGTCCGGTGATTTCCTTCATCGCGTCGATCGTGGCCTCGCGGGCGGGCTTGCCCATGTCGAGGTGTCGTTCGATGTTCTCCAGGACGACGATGGCGTCATCCACGACGATGCCGATGGCGAGTACGAGGCCGAACAAGGTCAGGTTGTTCAGCGTGAAGCCCATCAGGCTCATGACGGCGAAGGTCCCGATCAGCGACACGACCACGCCGATCATGGGCAGCAGGACCGACTTCCAGTCCTGGAGGAACACCAGCACGACCACCGTCACGAGGATGATGGCCTCGATCAGCGTGTGGACGACCTGATTGACCGATTCGCGCACGAACGGCGTCGTGTCGTACACGATGGCGTACTTCAGGCCGGCCGGGAAGCGCGTCTCCAGCTCTCGCATCGTGGCCTTGATGCGGTCCGCGGTGTCCAACGCGTTCGAGCCCGGTAACAGGTACACGGCCAGGCCCGAAGACGGTCGCCGGTCCAGCCGCGCGATCAGGTCCTGGCTCCGGGCGCCCAGCTCGGTGCGGCCGACGTCACGGAGGTAGGTAATCTCGCCGCTGGAGTCGGTCTTGAGGATGATGTCGGCGAACTGTTCCGGCTCGAGCAGGCGGCCGAGCGTACTGAGCGTGAACTGGAAGTCCTGGCCGGCGGGCACGGGCGGCTGGCCGATGCGTCCCGCGGCCACCTGCACGTTCTGCTCGCGCAGCACGCGGACCACGTCGCCGACGGTCATGCCGCGCGCCTGGAGCTGGTCGGGGTCGAGCCAGACGCGCATGCTGTAGTCCTGCTGGCCCATGACGAACGCGTCGCCGACGCCCTCGATGCGCGCGATCGCGTCCTTGAGCTGAATCGTGGAGTAGTTGCTCAGGTAGAGCTGGTCGTAGTACGGTTGACCGGATTCCGGGTTATCCTCCGAGTACAGGCTGATTGCCAGCAGAATGTCCGCGGCCTGCTTCTTGGTGGTCACGCCGATGCTCTTGACCACCTCGGGCAGCGACGGCTGGGCGATGGCGACGCGGTTCTGCACCAGCACCTGGGCCACGTTGATGTCGGTGCCGATCTCGAACGTCACGTCCAGCGTGTACGAGCCGTCGTTGTTGCTTTGCGACGACATGTACATCATCCGCTCGACGCCGTTCACCTGCTGCTCGATTGGTGCGCCCACCGTGTCGGCCACCACCTGGGCGTTGGCCCCGGGGTAGTACGCGGCGACGCGGATCATCGGCGGCGTGACATCGGGGTACTCCGCGACGGGTAGCAGCCCCGCCGCGATGGCCCCGAGCAGGACGATCACGATCGAGACGACGCAGGCCAGGACCGGCCGGCTGATGAAGAAACGCGCGAGCATGATCTAGTCCTTTGAGCTGGCCGTTTGGGGGTCGGACACGACGCTCGTCGACCGCGTGGCTGCACTGCTGCTGGCGGAGACCGGCATCTCGATGAGCTGCGGTGCCACGGACTGGCCCGGGCGCACCTGCAAGAGGCCATTGACCACTACCTGGTCACCGGGCCTGAGCCCGCCCGTGATCTCGCGCAGGCCGTCGTGAAGCGCGCCGAGCTGTACCGGGCGGACCGCGACCGTGTTGTCCGCTCCGACCACGAAGACGATCTTCTGCCCCTGGTCGGTGCCGAGCGCACGCTCGGAGATCAGCAGGGCTTCGTGCGGCCCGGACCCCGGCACCCTGACGCGGGCGAAGTAGCCCGGCCACAGCGCGCCGTCCGCGTTCGGAAACTCCCCGCGCACCCGGAGCGTGCCGGTCCGGGGATTGACCTGGTTGTCCACGAAGTTGACCGTGCCGCGATGAGGAAAACCGTTCTCAGTCGCCAGGCCCAACCACACAGGGACTTCCGCTTCCTCATTCGACGCGATCTTGCTTTCGCGGACCAGTTGCTTGACACGCTGAACGGTGCGCTCATCCACGTCAAAGTTGGCGTAGATCGGATCCACTGAGACGATGGTGGTCAGGAGCGTGCCGCTGCCCGTTCCTCCCGTGACGAGATTCCCTGTCGTGACGTGCCTGTAGCTGATCCGCCCCGAGATCGGCGCGACGACGCGACACCACTCCACATTCAGCCGCGCCAACTCGACCGCGGCCGCGGCGGCCGCCCTGGCGGCCCGTGCTTCCTGAAGACGGGCGGACGCCGTGTCGTACTCGAAGACCGTGCGAGCCCCCACGGGGATGCCCTCGATGCGGTTGAATTCGATCTGCGCCAGGCTGAGATTGGCCGCCGCACGCGCGTCCTCGGCGATGCGGGCCTCCAACTCGGCCTGGAACGGGCGCACGTCGATCTCCACCAGGACGTCCCCCTTCTGGACGAAAGCGCCCGACTGGAACGGCACCGCTACGATCTGACCGCTGACGCGCGCTCGGACCTCGGTGGACTCGACCGCGGCAACGCGAGCGGTGAACTCCGCGTAGTCGGTGATCACGCGCTCAACAGGCCGCGCGACGCTGACAGTTGGCGGCTCGGGTGGAGCAGCATCCTCCGCCTCGTGACGGCAGCCCACGGGCCAGGCCAGGCCGGCGAGAGCTGTGATGAGCAGACTGCGGCGCACGGCGAAGTGCGCTTGCGCCCGACGCCCTGATGGACTGGTAATGCACATCGACTTTCCTCACTTTCGGGAGTCAGGAGAAGCGGCGGGATCGGCCTTCACCACCGCGACGAGGCACGTTTCGTCATCGTCCGCCGGCTGCCCCACTCGGAACGCCTGAACGGAGCCGATGACACGCTCAAGGAGCGCCGCGGCTGAGTCCGCGGGGGCTCGCAGGACGGCGTCGAGACGCTGGTCACCAAAGAGGTCGCGCGCGGTCCCCCTGCTTTCGGTGATGCCGTCGGTGAAGAGCACCAGGCGGTCACCCGGCAGGAGCTGCACGACCTGCTCGGGATATTCGGTCACTTTGCTGATGCCCAGCGGCAGCCCGGAGACGTCGCCCAGCCGCCGGACCTCGCTGCCGCGAACCAGCCGCGGCGGAGGATGTCCCGCCGCCGCATAGGTCAACGTCCGAGACCGTGCGCAGTACAGACCTGCGAACACCGTGACGAACTGGCTCGTGTTGGCCAGGTAGCGTGTCACCAGTTGCTGGTTGACGAGCGCCAGGGCCTTGCCCGGGGCGGTCTCGGCATCGTGCCCCTGTACGGCGCTGCCGAGCGCATGCACGAGGGCCAGAATGGCCGCTGCGGCGAGGTCGTGGCCCGCCACGTCGGCGATGAGAATCACCCAGCGGTCCGGTCCGACGGGATGCACGTCATAGAAGTCCCCGCCCACACCCTCGGTGTCGGCGAAGTGCACCGCCAGGTCGAGACCGGGAACGCAAGGCAGTTGTTGCGGGAGAATCGAGCGCTGAATCGCCACGAGGGTGTTGCGGTAACTGGCAATTTGCTTGCGCGCCGTTCGCAGCTCCTCGTGCAGCTCCCGGACGCGTTCGGCGAGCTCCGCAAGCCCCGGCGTCGGGCCGCAGAGCGGGCAAGCGGCGTCGCGGGACGAGGCGCTCGCAGGAGAGGCGGCGGCACCGTCGGGCAGCCGGCCTTGTCCGTCGTCTTCATTCTCGATCGGGCGTCGTTCGCTCATGACTCATCCCTTCGGCGCAGTTGCAAGAAACTGAGGAGCCGCCATCACGACTCTCGCTGGGGTTCGGGCTCGCGCTCGAGAGGCGGCGCGCCGCGGAGCGCAAGCGCCTCCTGCGGGACGAGCAGCGTCAGCGCGGCTTCGGTGAGCGCCCGCTCGAGAGGTCGTGGATCGCGGACTCCGACTCGCAGTCCAAGGACCGCTCCACCGCCGTCCTCCCGCACAGCGCCGATCACCGCACTTCGAACCTCCGCCTTCTGCTCTTGCAGAACCTGGAAGACCACGAAGAGGTCGTCGGGGTCGTCCAGAGACACCTCGAGGCAGCTACCCTCCTGATCGAATGCCAGCGCGCTTCGGAGGGCCCGGAGCACGTCGGCGCGCGTCAGCGTTCCGATGAGGATCCCGCGATCCACAACCAGCAGCGCGTCGGCGCCGTGCTCGCAGAGCTGGTCCAAGGCCCACCGCAGCGGTGCGTCCATCGCGATGCTGCGCGGGCGCGACATGACTTCATCGGCGCGCCGCTCAGCAAGATCGGACTCGTACACGCCGGCCGCACGGCAAAGGTCCGTGGCGCTGATGATGCCGAGAGCGTGTCGACGGTCGTCCGCGATGGGCATGTGATGGACCTTGCGCAACGCCATGGCCCGCAAAATGTCCCGCACTGGAGCGGACGGATCCATGCAGATGGGGTCGCGCGTCATGTGATTGCGAACCAACATGTGTACTCCAGGACTCTGCACTCGACTGTGTGGGGCGCCCATGCCCCGATCTCGGGATCGAACGAAGTCAATGGATCAGTCGGGGCGTGTCTGTGCCGCTCGGCAGCGCAGCTCCATTTCCGCCTGCAGCCAGTCCACCTCCGCACTCCCCGGGGCCCCGTGTCGGCTCAAGTAGATCTCGTGGGCGCGCCGCCGGATCTCGTCCTCGGTTGGGCCGCTGTTTCCTGTCTCGACCGCGTCGGCGCGCTGCAAGTCGCGCACCACCTGCTCCCCGCCGTTCTTACGTACTCGATTGCCGTGTCGCAACGTCATGACCAGCCTCCTACCGCATACTGAACTGATCGTTACTCATCACCGACGATCTCGGCCACGATGGCCTTGGTTAAGCAGTCGCCGGCGATGAACTGGGCACCTTGCTCGTACATCTCTGCCAACCGCGCCTTCCCCGCAGCGTCCACGTACGTCACGCCCGTGAGGTCGACGTAGATGGCCGGCTGACTCGCGCCGTCCATCAGGCTGCGCCAGCACTGCTCCAGTTCGTGGCCCCACGGCCCTTCGAGTCGCCCCTCGAGCCGGAAGGTGATGACTCTCGGATTGTCGTTCGCCGTGATTCGCAGCATTTCGCGCGCCTTTGGTTGATGATCCTGAGGCCACAGGCCGCCGGCTTGCGTCCATCGCTCGCCAGCGATCGGGTGGCCGTTCGTTCGGTTTTTCTCCGTCCCTCTCTCGGGCAAGGGCCGTTCCAGAACGGGGCATTCCGGCCACTCGCTTCTAAGATGAGCAGGAGAAGGGAGTTGCGAATCTGTCGCGATGAGTCCCCGCGAGGTATGTCAATGGGCGGGCGCCAACGCCCCGGCGCCGGCGCCGGCGGGTTGGCGCGACGCGGGCGGGCAGGTCCCGAAACCGCGTCTCGTCGACCTCAGCGCGCCCTGCTCTGCCGCCGAGTGGCGGCAGGACGGCGGGTTCGACTGGTTCGATTTCGTGCGGCTTGGCAAAGGGACTTGGAGCGCTAGGTCATGAGGGGGCCAGTGCCGCGCGATGCCGTTCTGACGCCAAACACCTCGCCCCCTCTTCAGTTCCTCGTGAGAGGGAGACGGTTGTTCCAACCCCTCCTCTTGGAGACGGTGCTCCGACCCGCCTTCCAGGGAGGGGTTGGGGGAGGGTCGCGATGTGCACTCGCGCGCACGTTGTCGCTCAGCCCCCGCCCTCCGGTCGCGCTTGGCTACATCCCACCAAGCCACGCGGCGGGCGCCCACGGCTTGAGTTCCCGCGGCGGATTAGGACCGAAGCGGTGCAGCGAGGGCGACGCCTGGTAAATGGCGAAGCCCGCGGGGGGAAGCGTGATCCTCACAGTGGGCAGCCCAGCTCGATGTTCGACCGTCAAGTTGTCCGCGGGCGGTGCCGCCGGCTTGGGTGCATGCCAGAGGATCAGGTGGAACTGATCCCCCTCCACCCGCAGCAGCGGGGCGACCGTGGACCAGGCCGCGACGGCCTCGGACACGTCCGTGTTGATGACGACCAGCGTCTCCTGGTCCAGGAAGAGACGCGACCAGCACACGAGTGATCTCATGCGCTCGCGGCCAATGCGGCGTGGATGACCGAAGCTCACCCCGTCCCCGGAGATGCGGTGCAAGACCTGCGATCCGCGCCGGAGCGTGACCATCTGTCTACGTAGTGCCGTGAGCGCAGCGAGGGCACGGTAAAGGTCCCCCTGCTCATTGAAGAAATGCCGACCCTGTGTACACAGCCCGCCGAATCGGCCGCCGAACATGTTCTCGCGGAGCACGACGTCGCAATCACTGATGTGCCCGCCGCTGTCGAAGCCCTGTTCGGCCCCGTAGTAGAGGCACGGGACGCCGGCGGTGGTCAACTGCGTGGCGATCACGCTAAACGCCAGGTCGCGGTACTGGTCCTCACCGGAGAAGCGACGCTTGGCCGTGCCTTTTCGCACCTGGTCGTGGTCGTCCACCAGTGTGACGACCTGGTCGCGATACCAACGATGCTTCCCACCATCGGGCTCATCCAGGCGCCAGTTGCGGAACGCCGAGAAGTACTCGAGCGGATCAGCCTCACCCGTCACCATCCGCTCCAGCTTTCCGGGGATGTCGTCGATCCCGAGGGCCGCGTCGAGCCCGGTTCTTCCGACGATCTCCCACGCCAGCTCGCGCCCACCTGGCACTTCCCCGACCAGGAGGAAGCGCTCCTTGCCGATGCTCTGGGCGAACTCGCGGATCCAGTCACAGAACGACCGGAGGGCGTCGACGTCCATGTGCTTGGCCGCGTCGATGCGGAAGCCATCGACGTCGGCGTAAGCGATCCAGAAGGAGTAGGCCAGGCACAGCCACGCCATCGCCTGGGATGGGCGGCGGTATTGCCCGGCCCAGCGCACCCGCACGTCCAGCGTCTTGAGCCCATCGGCCATGTCCCCTTCCGCGTACTCGGGGTAGTGGCCCCAGTTGCTGATCCGGCCCTTCCTGACGAACAGGTCCCCGTGCTGGAACTCGCGCGGCCAGACCGCGCCGTCTGGCCACGATGCCTCCAATCGAGCCGTGTCATCAGGGGACACCTGACCCGATGCCGGGAATGGCAGGGTCGGCTGTCCGTTGCGGTCATTGAAGCCCGCCACCGAGTAGGGCCGGCCGTCCCAGCGCGGGTCGTTGTACGACCGCCCGCTCTCGTCGTGCGTCGGATAGCGGTCAGCGTCGTACGTGAAGACGTTGCCGGTGTGGTGGGCGATCACGTCAAGAATGACGTAGATGCCCTGGTCGTGGGCGGCGCGCACCAAGTCGCGGAACTCCTCGCGCGTGCCGAAGTGCGGATCGATGTCAAGGAAATTCTGCACGCCGTAGCCGTGATAGCTGCGCTCGAAGGGAACCTGGCGGAATGGGGGACTGATCCACAATGCGGTAATGCCCAGTCGACGCAGGTAACCGAGCTTACTCGTGAGCCCTTTGATCGTGCCGCCCTGCCAGCCGGCCCCGGCGCTGAGCCACTTGTCGTAATCGACGCGTCCCGGGTCGTCCCGGCCGTAGAGCGGCGTGTCGCCCGTCCCGACCGGCTGCCCCGAAGCGTCGGCGTAGCCGCCCCTCTCGTTCCCGTCGGAGAAGCGGTCCAGCATCAGGAAGTACAGCACCTGGTCTTCCCAGGCGGCCGGCGACGGGGTGAACGCCCCGCGGGTGAGGGCGGCGAAGTCAATCTCCCGCAGGCTCTTCTCGATGTTGCGGCTCATGTCCGACGTTCCTTTGGACTGTGCCCTCGCGACGACTCTGCGGAGGGTCGTGAGCGATGAGTCGCACACGGCCTTGCCATCATCTCGACCCGGAGAAGTCCGACGCGATCACCCGCTCCAGATCCTCCGGCGGGACGGCCTTGCTCCATAGCCAACCTTGTGCGGCGTCCACGCCCGCCGCCCGCAGGAAGAAGGCTTGCTCGCGCGTCTCGACGCCCTCGGCGATGACCTTCACACGCAGGGCGGCAGCCAGCGCGACCACGCCGCGCAGCAGCCGGTCGGCCGTCGGGTCCTTCATCAGCGGGTCCACTTCTGACTTGTCGATCTTCAGGAAATCCAGCGGCAGGCCGATCAGTTGCTTCAAGCCGCTCTGCCCGGTTCCGAAGTCGTCCATGGCGATGCGAAGCCCCAGCGGCCGCGCGATGGCCAGCGCCTCCCGGCCCGCATCGGTCAGGGCCTGACGCTCCGTGATCTCGCAGACCATGCGATCGATGTAGCGATCCAAGCCGGAATCGTCGAGGATCGCCTTGAGCCGGGGCGATGCAAGGAGGACGGGCGGCACGTTGACGCTGATGTAGATCCCGCGGTGACGATCCAGTAATGGCCCGGCAGTCGCTGCGATCGAGCGAAACAGGCGCAACGCGAGTGCTTCAAGATGATCCGCGCTCTCCTCGATTCGCTCGATGATGCCGCCCGGTTCACGCACGATCCCATCCGCGTCGACGAAGCGGACGAGCGTCTCGGCCCCAAGCACCCGCCCCGTGTTCAGGTCGACGATCGGCTGGAAGTAGGCGGTCGCTTGGTCAATGACCGCGCGAAGGTCGGCCAGGGGCGGCATGCGCGTCCTTTCGTGTCGATCGCTCGCGGGCGGCGGCCAGCACGGGCCTCGCGTGGAGGCGTGTCCGAACGGGAGAACTGGCCGCAGCGCTGTCAGGCAACTGCTTGCTGTTCACGACGCCCTGTCCGCCAGCCCGCCCCCAGCCCGACCAGGCAACCACTCGCTGTTCGCAAGCCTCTGCCTGAGCCGCCCGGACCGCTCTTCAGCCTCCGCGAGCTCCTGACGCATTTGCCGGATGTCGGCCGCGAGTCTGCCGAGCCGCAACTCCATCCGAGCCGCCACAGCGTCGAACGACTCTGGCAGGCCGTCCACCTCTGCCTCGCCCACCGTGGACATCGACGGCGTTTCCTCGCCAGCGCGCGGCTCGCACGCGCGGGCACGGGCTCGGGGAACACGCGGCTGGCTGAGGCACAACGCGTCCGTGTCCGCCTCAGGCGCCAAGTCACAGTCGTGCCGTGCGCACGCGTCGTCGGCTTGCGTAGCGCGCGTCGATTTCGTCCGGGATCCGTGCCGCACTCCGAGCAGCATCATGAAACTTCTCGCTACCGGACCCGCCTTCAATGCCGTTCTCACATCGTTCTCCTTCGTCGCAGGTCGCGACTGCGCGCGTCGGGCGCAAGTCCGCAGCGTGGGCACCGCGGGGCATCGGCTCCGACGTCAGCCCACCATGTGACCGATCGCCTGCTGTATGCCCTTCAGTCGCATCTTCAGTTCCTCGGGGTTCGGCGCCACGGCGTAGGCCGTGTCGACGTCGATGAAGTCGTTCTCGATCAACCAGTGCAGGCTGTCGGTGAAGCTGCGCATCCCTTCCTCTCCCGCGCGAACCACGTCCGTAAGGTCGGTGTCGCGCCCCTCGGCGAGCAGCTTCTGCACGATGGGCGTGTTGAGCAGGACCTCGGTGACCGGCACGCGCGCGACGCCCGGCTTGACGCTGCGCAGCAGCTTCTGGGCCACGATGGCGCGCAGGTTGAAGACCAGCGACTGTCGCATCGCATGCCGCTCGCCTTCGGGAAAGAGGTCCAGCACGCGTCCGATCGTCTGGGCGCAGCTCGAGGCGTGGACCGTGCCGAAGACGAGGTGTCCGGTCTCCGCGGCCTGCATCGCCGCCCGGAACGTCTCCGCGTCGCGCATTTCGCCGATGAGCACCACGTCGGGATCCTCGCGCACCAGCGCCCGCAGGGCCGTGGGGAAGTCCTTGACGTTGATGCCGACCTCACGCTGGTTGATGAGGGCTTTCTTGGGGGTAAACAGGTACTCGATCGGGTCTTCAATCGTGACAATGTGGTCCGCACACGTCTGGTTGATGTGCTCGATCATCGCGGCGATCGTGGTGCTCTTGCCGCTTCCCGTGACGCCGGCCAGAAGCACCAGCCCCTGCTCGTTCTCGGCGATCTTTTCGATGATTGGCGGCAGGTGGAGGGCCTCGAACGAGGGGATCGAGCGCGTCACGCGCCGGGCGGCCACGGACAGCCCCGTCTCCTGGCGGAAGACGTTGATGCGGAATCGGTCGGAGCCCGGGACGTCGTAGGCCAGGTCGACTGAGCCGTCCTCCATCAGCCGTCGCTGCTGCTCCGGCGAGAGAAACTCGAACAGCTTCTCCTCGAACTCTTCGCTGGGGAGGGCCTCCAGATCGAGCGTCCGCAGCACGCCGCCGACACGCACGCGCGGTTTCGCGCCCGTCTTCAGGTGCAGGTCCGAGGCGCCCAGCTTGGCGACGGACAGCAGGAGCTTGTCCTTCTCCACCAGCCCGTGGCGCGGTCGGGCGTGCTCAATGGAATGGGATCGTGCCGCCGATTCCCTCGCAGCGGACGGCGCGGCGTCTTGCGGCGTCTGTTCTGTCACGGACATGGTTCTCTCCTGGTTGGCATCCTCGGGCACGTACGCGCTGAGTGCCTGCCCCTTCCAGGCCGCGTAGGCGCGTAGTGCGGCACAAGTCTCGGTGCCCCCGCAGCACACATCCCGGATGTGCTCAAAGTGGACGTAGGCGTCGAGACCGAGCTCGGCGCGAAGTGGGCAGCGGAGCGTGATGCGGGGGGTCGTCTTCATCCCCACCCCCAGCCCGAACGCGTGCAGGAAGACCTGGTTCTTGCCGGCTCCGCAGCGCATCCGACGGTTCAGGTCGTCCGCAAGCCTCTCGATGTTGGTCCCCTGCTCTTCCTCCGTGAGCGGCGGCGCGGCTGTGGCCGTCGTGGCCGAACCGTCGGCAAGCGCCGCCCGCAGCACGTCGCTGAGCTTCGTGCCGTGTAGTTCGCGCTCCTCGACTGCATGAATGCCGAGCTCCTGCCAGAGCGGCACGTAGTGCTGGCCGCCATTGCCGACCAGAAGAACCACCGGGAGCCGCGCATCCATCCGGCGCAGGTGCATCACGATGCCGATCACGCGCGTGATGTCACTCTTGAGCGCGAGCACGATGACCGCCGGCCCGTGTGCATGCTCAGACACGAATCTGAGCAAGGCGCTGGCCGAGTCCAGCGCGGCGAGCGCGCCGCCGACCGCGGCCACGCTGGCGTCAAAGTACAAGCACTGCTCGTCCGACAATCTCCCCAGCAGCGCGACGGGCACAGGACGAGATTGGTCAGGCGGCTTGATCATTGTTCCGTCGACAGTGCGCGTAGGTCCCGGCGAGAGGCGGGCCGCCGACGGCCGCGCGCGCCAAGCGAAAGTGGCCACTTGGCGCGGCGCAGGCCATCGGCGGGTGGGGTTGGAGAGAGGCAGTGGTTTGTGCTCAACCGGCAGGCGATCATCGAGAATGTCGTTGGCGGCGCTGCGCGCTGGTCCCGCGAGTCGCGGCGTGTCATACCCCCATCACGAGTCGTCCAGCCCCGGTTGGCGCTTCCGACGAAGGTGGGCTTCGCGATATCGAGATCTCTCAGAGCCTTCCCGCGCCCTGATGCCGGCGCCGTCTGCCCCCAGGCCCGATGCAGGATCTTTGGTGTCATCGCGAAACTCCTCATTGCCTGGCTCTCTCAGTCCAGGGCTTACGTCACACTTCTGTCGCAAGCATCGCAATTCTGTGAATGGGGGCGCCGGCGCAGGGTGCCGGCGCCCCGGGGCCTCGGCTACGCGGTTAGCCGAGGTTTCCGCCGAACAGCAGCTCGAAGAGTCAGGCCATGAAACCCTTGATCTCGTCCGACAGCGTGCTGAACAGCGAACCGAAAGCACTTTCCATCAAGGTCTCCTTTTCCCACGGCCCTGCCGCCCGCTCTACCAAGGCCGGCCTGCGGGCGACGCGCCCGCACGCTTCGGGTGGCAGGTGACTCTCGTGAGCCGGCCGTTGTCGAGCCGTGCTGCACTGCTTTTTGCGGCGTCCTCCTGGCTGAACCTGAGACCATTCACGCTGGGCTCCTTCGTTGCACGGAGCTACAGCACGCGGCGTACCAGCGGCTCGTGCCGGGGGCGCTTTTCTCCTAAGAGGCGAGACGGAAAAGACTTGGACGTGGGTGCGTGACCGAGCGCCGCCAGACGCGCCAGCGCTTCGGCGCCAACGGCTTGGCGCCGGCGCCAGCAAGTTGGCGCAGGGCGGGCGAGTGCTGCGTTCAGTTGAGATTCGAAGCGGACGCCTCCATGAACGATGGAGGTTTCCGAGAGCCATCGAGCGAGAAGCCGTGCCATGAGGAGTCTCGTTCGAATGAACTGGCGGAACGGGCAAGCAGCCGGTAGCGCTGGGCGGCGAGGCGGAGGTGGAGCAGTTCGCGACTTCAACTACGAAGGGAACTGGCGTTCCGGCCGGGCGATGCCGAGCTTCTGCATCTTCCAATGCAGCGTGGAGCGCTTCATGCCGAGGCGGGCCGCGGCCCCGTCGGGGCCACCGACGACCCAGTTCGTGTCCCGCAGCACTCGCAGGATGTGCTCTCTCTCGGCGTCGCTCAGCGTGAGGGAATCAGGGGCACTTGTGGCCGCGGCGGGCTCAGGGGCCACGTGTAGATCAGCCGCAGGCACCTGAAGCGTCGGGCCCGGCGAGAGAATCACCGCGCGCTCGATTACGTTCTGCAACTCACGCACATTGCCCGGCCAGGGGTAGTGAACCAGCGCATCCATCACCGAGGACGGGATGGTCTCGATCCGCCGGCCCATGCGCCGCGCGAAGCCCTGCGTGAAGTGGCGGACCAAGCGCGGGATGTCATCCGCGCGCTCACGTAAGGGCGGCAGCGTGATCGGGAACACGTTCAGACGGTAGTACAGGTCGCTGCGGAAGCGACCGGCCGCAATCATCTCCGGCAGGTCGCGGTTCGTGGCGGCCACCAGGCGCACGTCCACCCGTATCGTCTTCGTGCTGCCCAGACGCTCGAACTCGTGCTCCTGCAACACCCGCAGCAGCTTGGGCTGAAGCTCCAGCGGAATGTCGCCCACTTCATCGAGGAACAGCGTGCCCTGATGCGCTACCTCAAAGCGGCCGATCTTCTGGCCGATCGCGCCGGTGAACGCGCCCTTCTCATGGCCGAACAGCTCGCTCTCGAGCAGCCCCGTGGGGATGGCCGCGCAGTTCAGCTTGACGAACGTGCGGCCCTTGCGCGGGCTCAGGTCGTGCACGGCGCGGGCGAACAATTCCTTTCCCGTACCCGTTTCGCCCTGGATGAGCACGGTGGATTCGGTCGGCGCAACCGTCTCGACCTGCTTGAGAACGGCACGCAGCGCCGCGTTCTCGCCGACGATGTCGCCGAAGCGGTGCTCGCTGCGAACCTCCTCCTCCAGGTACGTCTTCTCTTTGGCAAGCTTGTCCTTCAGCGATCCGATTTCCTGGAACGCCAGCGCGTTCTCGACGGCGACCGCAACTTGGCTCGCCACGAGCTGCAGGAAGGGCACATCTGCCCCGTCGTAGGCGGCGGGCCGCTTGGACACGAATACCAGCGTGCCCAGGCGCCGCCGGGACGGGGTCAGCGGGAGCCAGCAGCAACTCCGCACGCCGTATGGCTCCACCCGCTCCAGGAAGCCCGGCCAGCGCCTAAGCTCGGCCACGTCCGAGGTGATGAGAGGTTCCTGTGTCTGCCAGACCAACCCGGCCGGATCGTCCTCCGGACGCAAGACGATTTCGAACCCGGGTGCGATTGGCTCATCGGTCTCCATGACATGCAGGCGCATCGTATTTGTCGCGGCGTCATGCAGCACCACGCATAGCGCATCGCAGTGCGCCACCCGCACGAGCTGGCCGGCCAACTGGTGGAACAGCGCGGGCAAGTCCCGGTACGAGACGATCGCTTCCGACACGGCGAGTAACGCCCGGTACCTGTTCTCAGTTGCCGTCGCCCGTCCGCCTGAGTCAGCTACCGACACGATTCGCTCCTGGCCGAAGACCGGATTGTACCGATGCTTGACGAGGGGATCGATCCTAGGCGGCTCGCTACGCCTGGCCTACGCGGAGAGCAACCGCCACCTCCGCGCTCGCAGCGCTCACTGAGATCTGACGGCGCCGAGCCAGGCTTGTCCATCGCGATGCCCGCCAACGGGCGGCGGCGATGAGCTTCGTGCGCCGCGCGTACTTGAAGCACTGCTTGACGATGAGGAGCCGATCGCAGCGCGTCTTCGCCGACAAGTCGGTGTCCGTCATGTACTGGCTGAATGCCCAGAAGTTCCACTCGCCGAACGAGTTCGCCGAGCGCACGTCCTTCGTGTCAGCCTAGGCCACCAGTTCGTTCAGGACGTACTCGTATTTCTCCAGCATCTTCGGCGCGGGCCCGCGGTTGCGCTGCATCGTCATGTACGCGTCTTTGAGTTCCGATAGCGCGACCCGCCGGCGCCCGGAGTTCGGCTGTCCGGCCTCGATGCGCTGCACGATCGCGTGCGCACCCTTGACCGCCGTGGCCCCGTTCGTCGTGCGCAGCAGCTGGTAGTGCCGTTGCGCCTCCAGGCAATACTCAGCGTACCCCGTCCTGCTGACCTTCTTCCGGCGGGTGTGGCGGTCGCGGTACGTGCGGTGCCCGATTTAGACGGTCGGAATTGTGTCTTCAACGGGCTGGCGGCCAACAAGCTTCACCTAACGCATTAGCTCCTGGACGAACTTGTCCTGCCAGAGCGTCAGGGGCTTGCCACGCTTCGCGCTTTCCCTGAACGCCCCCGTCGTTGACCTTGCGTTTCAGCGTGGACGGGGCCAGGTGGGCGACCTCGGCGGCCTGCTTCAGACTGAGGATTGGCGGACAGTTCGTAATGACCGGCTCAAACGCCTTCCGAATCTCGGCCAGCGAAAGCTGGACCGGGTTGATCAGCGGGGGCAGGGTGCGAAGCAGCGCTTCCAGGAGGCGGGCCCGATCTGCGGCGCTGCCGCTGCTGTCAAATTCGGGTTTGGACGACATTCTTGCTTCGCTCCTCGACGCCCCATCGCGGTACGCGGCGGGTGTACGGAGATATACGTATATATTACGTGATTATACTGGATCACAAACTGGTGGGCAAGCGCGTTTTCGGAGCGTCCTGACCAGCCGCAAGGCTGGCTCGGCGATACGGCGGTCCGAGGTTCTGGCAGAAGGATGCGAAATTGGAAGTGGATCGGTGGGACGAACTGGTCGGGCGCATCAGTTCGCTCGTCACGCAGCACCTGGGCGAGTCGGGGGACCGTCGCGGGGTCGCGGCCGAGATCCTGCGGTGCCTCGGCGCGCTGGACGAAATCCACCGCGCTGCCATGTCGGGCACAGCGGGCAAGCCCGAAGGCGCCGTCAGCGAGGCCCCGAGCCGGCCCCGCGGCCGACGACGCGGCGCCAATACCTATCGAATCGAGCGGCTGAACCGCGGGCTGTTCCTGGCGGAATACCGATCTCTGGAGCGTCAGCCATTCCGTTGCCCGCAGGATGCCTACGAGGTAGCGGTCCGCATCGTTGCCCGGCAGGACGCGCCCAAGTCCTTCGGTGCGCTGCACGGCGAGATGAACAAAGAAGTGGGCGGCCCCCAGCCCGACTACCTGCTGCGAACATGCCTACGGTTCTGGCTCAGTGCCGACCAGCCGCTCGTCCAGGAAGTCCGTTCACGATATGGCCCGGTTCGCCGATCGTCATTCGCGCGCGACGCCCACGCCCGGTGGGCAGAATTGGCGGATAAAGCCGAATGGCGGAACTGGGACAGTTCGGGGACAGCAGGTCATTCACGCCGATCTCGCGGGCCAGAAGTGCCGCAGCAGCAACCAGTTGCGAGGTCTAGCAAAGATCTAACGGAGAGGGCGGGATTCGAACCCGCGGTGAGATTACTCCCACACACGCTTTCCAAGCGTGC
>CAADGM010000154.1 GCA_900696535.1 uncultured Planctomycetota bacterium | reverse complement strand
GAGCGTGACGGACTGGCTCGAGATGACGCCGCGGCAAGCCGCCGCCGTGCGCGACATCGAGGCGCCTTTCGCTGCGGACCGCGCGCTCCTCGAGGCGAGCCTGGTCGCGGAGCGCGAGCACCTCGCCACGATGCTCGAAAATCCGGCCGCGCGCGACGATGAGATCCTGCGACAGGTGGAGAAGGTGATCGCGGCACACAATGCGCTGGAGCGGCGGGTCGCAGAGTTCCTGGTGGCGATGCGTCCACACCTGTCGGCGACGCAGCAGAAGCGCTTGTTTGACCGCCTGGCGAGCACTGTGCGTGAGGGCGGTGGTTGGCGCTGGCGACATGGCCGGCCGGGAAGCGTCGAAGGAGGGTGGCACGGCGGCGGTCCGCCGCCAGGTCGCGGACCGGCACGCGGGCGTGGGCCGGATGGGGGCCTGGGCGAGCGAGGCCACCGTGGCGAGCCGACCGCAACAGGACCATCCCCGCAACCGCAGCAGGTTCCGCCATGATCGGTTCAGCATCGCTCGCGTTGGTGCTGCTGGCAGTTGGGAGCCTCTGAGTTCAGGGCAGGATTCCGTACCACACGCCTCGTCGCAGCCGACAATCACCCACGGCAGCTCATGCCGCGCAGCCGGCGACCACGATCCCGGGCACACCGGAGTGCGCGCAGCTTCTGATTCGAGAGCGTCTCTGGCGTCCCCAAGACGACCAGGTCACTCGATGCCCAGTGTCATGTCGGCGGCCTGATGAGCAGACGAGTTCGCTGCGCAGCGGCGCCGTCGGGCACACTCATCGGCCGAGCGTGGACGGGAGCCGATCGCCGCCGTCGCCGTCACCGTGGTTGGAGCGGTCACATGCGCATGTCGCGGTCGCCGTGATGACCGGGCTGGTCGGCGGCATGGTTGGGGTGGCTGGTGTAGCTGTTGGCCGGGAGTCCGCCGGGTACTAGGCGGGCCGCAATCTGGAGCGCACGCGGGGAGTGAACGTCTGCCGGCTGGAAGTTCACAAGCTGTGAGCCCATACGCCCATCTGGGGGGGTTGCACCGAGTTCCTGGAGGCGGCTGGCACCGGGGGGCGGCTGCCTGGCGCCCCGCGCCCACCGGTGCGTGAACCAGCGGTTACGTGGAGCGCGCGAGAGAAACCGGCGACCTCATTACCCGGAAGGTCGCCGGTTTCCAGTGCGCCGTGCTGCGGGATGCGCTAGCCGCGGCCCCCCTGACCTAGTTTCCCGAGTACTTGACCGTGATGCGATTGGCGAGCAGCGTGCCTTCCACGAGATCGCCGCAAGCGGCAACCGTCATCCCGACCGCGAGCTGCTCGAACGAAATCGCGCGGCCGTTCTTCATGATGATCGTGTTGGGGGTGACCTGAATGGTCGTGCCGGCGACCACGAGCTGCAGAGCCTCGGTGTTGATGGACGTGATGACTCCCTCCACGCGGACCCCATTGCCCCCGCCGCCACCGGCGGCCAAGGCGAGCGAAGCCATCAGGAAGCACCCGGCGAGCGTGGTCAGTGCTGCGTTTCGCATGGACTGTTCTCCTTCTGCGGAACAACTTCTCAGCCGCGTTCGCCTGACGGGACACGCTCCGTCACTCTGCGAACAAAGCCCGGCTTGAAGACCATCTGTCCGAATCCACTACTTTCAACTTGTTACGCCGGTGCTACCTGCGGTCGTCGATCAAAAAAACCGCGGCGAGCGGGCGGCACACCGGGCGCGACCCGATGACTGGCCTTCGCGCACGGGAGAAGCGGGTTCGCTGATCAGAGAATCTCAAAGGAACGAGCTGCATTGGTCGGTCGGCGGGGTGGGGTGCATGCGGCATCTTGTGGCGACGTGCCGATCAGGTATCATGGCATTGTGATCGGCGAGCGCACACGGCGAAGCGGCGTCCTGATCTCGCGCTTAAGTGATTTGCGTAAAAGCCATTACGCGGGCGTAACTCAATGGTAGAGTGTCAGCCTTCCAAGCTGAATGTTGCGCGTTCGAGTCGCGTCGCCCGCTGTGAGTGAGATTCACTGTGAGTGGGCTGATCCTGGTGCTCTCGCGGACGCGGGGGGCGCTTCCGGCTCCGGTGTGGGCGGGCTGCTGCTGGCTCGATCGCTGACAGAAATCGGCTCGTTGTGGCGGGAACCGGCCGCGCGTGCTGGGAGCCGGCCGCGCGCGACGGGAAGCGGCTCGCGTCGGTCCGGGGATGTTCGCCCGGAGTACGTTCGGCGCCCGTCGTGCGTAGCAAGCAGGACCAGTTCGTGGTCTGCGCCCAGGCGGGTCAGCGCGTACTCGACCTGTGGAGTGGTTCGCGCGTAGCCCCGGCGCCGCGTAGTCTCGTCGCGTTCGAGGTTACGTAATTGCGGTACGGGCGTGCGATGCGAGATGCCCGCGAGCACGCGCCGAGGCTCGCTGAAGCGTGTGGGGCCGGGCGGGCGATGCCGGAGCCTGTCCCAGAACCTGCGGAGCGTCCGCTATCGGCGGGTGCCGGTTGCGTCGAGCCGAGTTGCAGGCCGTGATTCATGCTGGTTGATCATCCGACGTGCGCGCGCGACGACCTCATCAAGCGCCTATGATACGCACGGTGTTCGGTCGGCGGATCGTCGGGTCCGCCCCGTCAAGTGGCCCGTCGCGATCAATGGGAGCAACACGATGATGATGCCATCAAGAAGCACGACACGTCTGTGGTCCTTGCCGTTCCTCGGCGCGGCCATCGTGGCCGCGTTCGCCTGGCTCGGCCCGGCGAACGATCCGCCCGCCGGTCAAGCCTTGGCTCAACCCGGGAGCGCCGCGCCGCCCGGTGGTGCGCACGCAGTGAGCGGCCGCGCGAAACTCTCGGTGGACCAGGCGGTGCTGCTGCTCGTTGATCACCAGACCGGCCTGCTCTCGCTGGTGCAGGACTACGGCCCCGAGGAGTTCAAGAACAGCGTGCTGGCCCTGGCCGCGACGGGCAAGCTCTTCAAGCTGCCGACGATCCTGACAACCAGCGCGGAGACGGGGCCGAATGGTCCGCTGATGCCGGAGCTTCGGCAGATGTTTCCCGAGGCCCCGTACATCGCCCGCCCGGGCCAGATCAACGCGTGGGACAACGAGGACTTCGTCAAGGCTGTGAAGGCGACCGGGCGCAAGCAGCTCATCATCGCCGGCGTGGTGACGGACGTATGCGTCGCGTTCCCGGTGCTGTCGGCGCTGGACGAGGGCTTCGAGGTGTTCGTCGTCGCAGATGCCAGCGGCACGTTCAACACGGCCGTGCGCGACGCGGCGATCACGCGCATGGCGCACGCGGGCGCGATCATCACCAACTGGTTCGCGGTCGCGTGCGAGCTGAAGCGTGATTGGCGCAGCGGCGATGGTCCGGGGCCGCTCGCGGAGCTCTTCGGCAACCACATCCCGGCGTACAAGAACCTGATGGTCAGCCACCACGCCCAGACCAGCCGGCCGTAGCGGCGAGGGCCCGGGCGAGCGGGACGCCTCAAGCTCCCGGGCGAGCGGGACGCCTCAGGCTCCAGGTTGGGCGGGCCCCTCGCGGCTCGGTTGTTGACGAGAGGCGGCTCGCTGTGGCGAGAATCGGCTCGCGTCATCGCGCGGCGGATTCCCCTGCGCAGGCGTCGCCCCGCTCACGGCTGGCGGAGCAGGACGCATTCGGAGTGCGCGGCCGGGCCCGTGGGCGATGGTTGCTGACGGCCGTCATCCGCCCAGTGAGGCTGGCGCGCGGGCGACACATATTGCCGCCCGCGCGCCAGCAGTACCAGTGGGGGTAGCAGCTACAGGCCGAGGCGCGCGACGAACGAGTCGATGTCGTCGAAGTCGACAGTTCCGTCGCCGTTGCAGTCCGCCAACAGCCAATCGCAGTCCGGGTAGGCTGCGAGGTAGGCATCCTCGCCGCTCAAGGCAAGCACGAACGGATCAATGTCGTCGAAGTCCACGATGGCGCTACAGTTGGTGTCACCGCGGAGCGGAATGTAGCTCCCGAGCTCGATATCATGTCCGCCACCCGATGTGATGCCTCCGTCCGGCAATGCTCGGAGGATGGCACCAGTGCCCACATCGATTTCCTCGACAAGGAAATTGTGTGCCATCCAAAGCGACTGCTTGCTGGCAGGCTCGAGACCGGCAATGGCGTAGGCGAATACGGGGCCGACGGGGCCCACGTACGCGTTGTCGGATCGGCGGTACTTGTGAATGCGAGCTGTCGGATACGTGTTGCAGGCCACATAGAAGTAGTCGCCCAGAAACGCGATCCCGGTGAGGTTGCCCCCACCCGGCGGTCTCGGCGCCGCACCGAGCAATGCGAACGTGTTGGCGTCATAGACGCGTACGGCGTTGCCGCCGGTCCACGACGTGATCGCCAGGTTCCCGCTCGGGTCGATCGAAATGTAGCATGCCTCGAATTCGTTGCCCCAGGTCAGGCGGGTGAGCTGTTGTGCAGGGTTGTTGGGGTCGATCTCGACGAGGCGGTTCAGGCTCCCGGACGGGCCCGGACGCGTGATGAGGAACAGGCGGTTCTTGCCCGGGTGGTACTCGATGTCACCCACGTTGTGCGGAGAGTCGACCGGGAACGTCTCGATCGCGACTCCCTGTCCATCCATTCGCTGGATGGCCTGCGGGATGTTGTCAGTGACCCACAAGTCTCCCCTGCCGTCGAACGCAAGATATCGACCGGCCCCGCCCGGGTGCCATGATCGCGATTGGAAGGCCGCGACGAACTCCTCTGAATCGAGATTCACCTGGCGCACGGCGAACGGAACGGTTTCGTACGCGATGAACGCGTGCGTCGCCTGGACGCCCAGCGTGTGCAGCGCGCCGGCCCCCACGGCACAGAAACCGCGGTTTGGCACCGGAGTCTGGGATTGCCCCGCTTGGTTGGCTCCCCATACTGCCACGGACCCTCGGGCTCTCAACGCGATGCTGTGATTCGCCCCTCCGGCAATGGCCACGAAGCCTGTGTTCGTCACCGGCGTGGCACACTGGCCGACGTCATTCCGGCCCCACGCCACGACTGAGCCATCGCCTTTCAGGCCCAAGCAGTGTTCAGCGCCTGCGGTGATGGCGATGTAGCCGACGTTCGGCGATGGGACGCTGCATTGGCCGTACGCGTTGTCGCCCCACGCGACGATCGAGCCATTCTCCTTCAAGGCCACGCTATGGTCAGCCCCGCCTTCGATCGCGATGAAGCCGTTGTTGGGTGCTGGCACGTCACACTGCCCGTGATTGTTCCAGCCCCACGCCGCGACGGTGCCCCCTGCGCGCAGGCCCAGGCTGTGCCAGCCGCCCGCCGCCACGCTGATGAAGTTGGCGTTGGGCTCGGGAACGTTGCACTGGCCGTGTTGATTCCACCCCCAGGCCACGATCGAACCGTCGACCCTCAGGGCGAGGCTGTGCCAGTTGCCGCACGCGACGGCAACAAAGCCCTCGTTCGGAGACGGCACGTCGCACTGGCCGAACGTGTTGTCCCCCCAGGCCGAAATCGAGCCGTCCGAGCGCAGACCGAGGCTGTGCTCGGATCCGCCGGAGACCGCGACGAAGTCCTCGTTCGGCGGCGTGACGCTGCACTGGCCAGAGCCGTTCGCACCCCAGGCAACGATCGCCCGGGACGAACCTGCCGCCGTGCTCGCGGGCGGCATCGCGAGGAAGATCGTCAAGGCGGACCAGATACAGCCCGCGCGCACCCACACTGGTGTCCCCTTGTTCAGACGCATGATCGCACTCCTCTCTTACCGACGAATTCGAGCTTCTCGCCGGGCCGGGCGCGGCAGCGCAGAGGTTCCACCACATCCCCGCTCGGGACGAACGGAGAGCCCATCCCGCCGCCCGTATGGTCGGCGGTTACAATGGGACCCTCGCCGTCGCGGCGGGCGATTGCCGGATTGATCGGCGCTGGCCGATCGGCCTAGAGGACGGCGTACAAGCTCAGCGTGAGGCCTCGACTGTCTGTATCAGTTCTCGCCACGCGCGGAACTGCTCGAGGAATCGCTCACGTTTCGTCTCATCCAATTCCGCTCCCAGCGCTTCCAGCGCCCGAAGCGTTCGACCGACAAGATCCCGATTCGCGCGGTCTTGCGGACGCAGCTTCATCCCGACCAGGCCGGTGAGCAGCGTCAGCTCGGACCGGCGGACGCCGGAGATCTCCGGCCTGTCCAACCTGCGGTCCTTGGGAACGACGATGGGGCCGCTGTTCTCGCGGGCCGTGTCCAGCCAGTGGAGGGCCGCGGGCCAGTCGTCGCGGGCGATCGCGAGGCGTGCGAACTCGATCGGTATCGCGAACTGCAAGCGCTCCTCGTCGGCCGCGGGCGTGTTCGTCAGCGCCTCGGCGCGCTTGAGCAATGCTTCCGCGCCGTCCAGGTCGCCCGCCAGGCGCTTGGCCCGCGCGACCCGATACGTCTGTCCGCGGAGCTTGGCCAACGACGCTTGCGACGGCGGAAAGCCGTTGTACTTGCGCACCAGCGCTCTGGTCTCGGCGTCGGAGTACGCAGCCTCTGGCACTTCCCGGTGCTCCACAGGCACGTACCGCTCCACGAGCATGAGTGCATCGGCCTCGGGCGGTACTCGGATGCCGTTCGCCGCGCACACCGCGGCGTAGTACGTATGGAGAAGCTCCTCGGCCGCCGTCAGCCACGCCGCGGCACCGGCCGCATCGTCCTCGGCCAGCGCCAAGTCGCTCAGGCGCCAGTAGATTGGCACGAGAGTGTTGAGCGGCGACCCGACGCTGACTGCGACGTTTCCACAGGCGCGCGCTTCGGCGGCGATGCGCTCGCGTCGGGCCAGTGACTCGAAGTGTGCGGCCCGAGCCCCTTCCGTGTCGCCGAGAACCATCAGCGTATCGCCGATGTCGGCCCAGGCGATGTGCGGCCAGGGGCTCTCGTCCTCCACCGCGTGAAATCGCTCCGCGTGCTCCGCCAGGGCCTGCATCTCGTCCAGCGCCGCTTGCCATCGGCCCATGCGTCGCCAGAGGCGGTAGGCGCGGGCCCACGCCTCGTAGGCGGGCGTGAGCTCCTCCTGAGGCAGCTCGCCGCGCTCCAGCGCGCCGAGTGCCGCGTCGCGGGCGGCGAAGTACTGGTCAGCTTCGCACTCCATCTCTGCGAGGCGCGAGTCGTCTCCGGAGAGCAGCGCGTCCAGGTCGACCGACAACGCGCTCAGCAGCAGGATCGCTCGGGCGGCGCGCTGAAGCCCATCAGCGGAAGCGGGCGTCGGCGCGACCGTCGCGAAGTACCCGATTACCGCGAGAAATGCCGCCGCCACCGCCAGCCCGCCGCCCCAGCGCCAGCGCAGCACACGTCCCGAGGTGCCAACGTACGGCTGGCCGGTTGCCCTGCCCGTGGCCGTCGGCGGTCCTGCGCCGCCGCGGGACTCTCCGATGCGGCCTGCCCCTGCGATCGGGGCCGCTGTGCCCGGTTGTGTCTCCCGCAGTCCGATCCGCCGCAGAATCTCCGCCGCGCGCTCGTCCGGCGAGCTATCCAGCGTCTCGAAGTACGTCGCCAGCAGGCCGTGCATGGCCCACTGCCGCGGGTCGACCGGCTCGCGCGGGTCGAGCGGCGTGTCGGGCGCGTCGTTGGGGTTCGCGCTCATGTGGCTCCGTCCATCATCACGCGGCTCGCCGATCCCCTTTCTAGAAGTCCGCGCCATCCGGGCCGAGCTTGCTCATGACGCAGTCACGAAGCTCGGCCCGGGCTCGCTGGCGGCGCTTGCGGACCAGATCGACCGTGCGCCCAAGCCAGTCCGCGATGTTCCGGCAGTTCTGCTGCTCGCGATACGTCCGCTCGACGATCTGCCGGTCTTCCGCCGAGAGCGACTCCAGGCACTCGCGCAGGGCCGCGAAGCAGTCGCGGTACGCTTCGCCCCGGGCCGGTCGGGTGAGCTGCTCATGCTCATCCGCGATCGCCGCGACTGCTTCGGGAGGCACCAGATGCAAGTTCTGCCGTCGGCCGGCCTCGGAGCGGAAGTACGCCAGGATCTTGCGTCGGGCGATGCCGCGAAGCCAGGCGGCGAACGGCCGGTTTGGGTCGTAGTCGGCCATGCGTCGCCAGGCGGCGGCGAAGACGTCCTGAACGAGGTCCTCCGCATCAGCGCGGTTGTGGACACAGGAACGGACGAAGGCGTGCAAGCCACGCTCGTGCTCCCGCACCAGAACGCCAAACAGATCCTCGCGTGTCGTCGTCACGGCTGTCACTCCGCGGCTAACAACTCAACGGAGATTGTCACCAGAAGCGGTGCCGGGACAGCAAATCTGGTGGGCCCGCTTGCGATCGGCCGATCGCGCGGCGGGGCCAGGTCGACCATCACGGGCGGCAGTCCCCCAAGGCCGGCCCGGCTGGCCGAACGGACCCACCTCCAGAGGGTCGTCCCGTCGGCCACGCTGCGAAGCGACCACAAACCTGCGCGTTTGCTTATAGCGGCGCGCGCACTACAATGACATATGAACGACCTGAGTCGGGATTGTCGATTCAGTCGGACGGCCAATTGAACGGCAGCCTGGGCACCGCGGGCCGCCAGTTGACGAGTGAGCCGACGTGGCGGAGTCGCTGATGGCTCCGGCCACGTCGCTTTTCTCTGTAAGTCCGCGTTGCGACTGCGATCTACGGCGAGACAAGGTGCCTGGGCAGCGACAACGCGCGACGTGCAGGATGCTCTCCGGAGGATCGTGCGGCGCGAGGCGGCCGGTCTGAGCTTTGCAGGTCCGGTGTGTCCGCCGGGCCGCCGGGATCAGCGGCCGCGACAGAACTGGTAAGGTGAGCCATGCTGAACGTAACGAAGCCGGCGCTCGATCGCCTGTCACACCGCCTTGCCCGCCAGGATGCCGCCGCGGACGTCGCGCTGCGATTCACGCGGCGCGAAGGCGGGTGGACGCTGGGCCCTGACCAAACACGCCCCGGCGACGTCACGTTCACCCTCGATGGGCGCAACGTGCTGGTGCTGGATGTGGCCGCGGCCGAGTCGATGACGAACCTGACGCTCGACATCCGGCACACCGGAGCCGGTCCGCGGCTCCGGCTCCGACGGCGGCGGAAGGAGTAACGCACGGAGTCCTGGCCGCTGCCCGGCGTTCAGCCGCCAGCCGACGCGCCTCGGCGGCGCGTTGCTGGGCTGTTACCTCCCAACCCCCCCGCAGACCGTGTGATAGACAACCGCGAGGCGCTGGTGGCAGCGCTCCACGAGTGCCCTGGCCCCGCACGGCACCGACCCCGGCCCGTTCGCCTGGGCCTCCCAGCTCCACCCACTCCGGCCGAGGAATCCCGCGCCCAGGAGGCGTTCGATGCACTGCGACAGCAGTGAGGCACTACACTAGCGAGACAACCGTTGTCCACACTTGAAGCATGCGAGCTCGCGGCTATCGCGGCCCCCGACCGACCGTCCGCCGCGGCCGGTCCACCGAAGTTCGACCCCAACGACCCGTTCCGTCGCGCGCTTCGCGCGAAAGTCGACCAGTATTTCGCCGGAGCGGGCTTTGGTCCGCGTGACAGCCGCGAGATGTACGTGAAGTCAGCGCTCGTGCTGGGTGCCTTGGGGACGTCGTACGCGCTGCTGGTGTTCGCCGCCGCCAACTGGTGGTTGGCCGTACCGCTGGCCGTTCTACTGGGACTGTCGGTGGCAGCGGCCGGCTTCAACGTTCAGCACGACGGCGCGCACCACGCCTACTCCGAGCGCCGCTGGATCAACCGGCTCGCGGCGACCTCGCTGGACTTGCTGGGCGCAAGCTCCTACATTTGGGCCCGAAAGCACAACTCGATTCATCACAGCTATACGAATATCGCGGGCCAAGACGATGACATCAACGTCGGCTCTCTGGGCCGCCTGTCGCCGTCCCAGCGGCGCCTGCCGCTGCACCGCTTTCAGCACCTGTACTTGTGGGTGCTGTACGGATTTCTGGCGATCAAGTGGCACCTGGTGGATGACTTTCGCGATCTGATCGCGAGTCGAATCGGTCAGCACCGCTTCCCGAGGCCGCGTGGTCGCGACCTGGCGGTTCTCATTGGTGGCAAAGCGACGTTCTTCACACTCGCGTTCGGCCTGCCGCTGTTGCTGCATCCCTGGTGGGTCGTGCTCTTCTTCTACGGAGTGGTGTCGTTCGTAGAAGGATTCGTGCTCAGTGTCGTCTTCCAGATGGCGCACTGCGTTGAGGAAGCCGAGTTTCCGCTGCCGCGCCCGAGCACGGGGCGGATGGACACGCCCTGGGCCGAGCACCAGGTCGAGACCACGGTGAACTTCGCTCCGCGAAATCGGTTGCTCTTCTGGTGTATTGGCGGCCTCAACTTCCAGATCGAGCATCACCTTTTTCCGCAGATTTGCCACGTGCACTATCCGGCCCTCGCGCCGCTCGTCGAGCAAACCTGCCGCCAGTTCGGGCTGCGCTACGCTGTCAACCCCACATTCCGTGCCGGCTTGGCCTCACACTACCGCTGGTTGCGACGAATGGGGCGTCCCGCGGCCGAAGCAGGCAGCCCCGTTGATATGGCCAGTCGCGGCTCGGTGATGGAAGAGCGACGCCCATGCGCAGCCACCTGATCGACTCGTCCGAACCGCTCGTGTTCGGTTCCCCGTCGCGGGGGGTGGCGGGAGTCGCTCTTGCGGCAGGTAGCCTATGGGTCGCACGTGGTCGCCGCTGCGGACGGCTCAGGTGCCGGTGGGGGCGGGCGTGTCAACCGGCCTCGGTCGGTGGCGGCGCTGGAGGCGCAAGCGGCTGGATCTCGAGGTTGCGATAGCTACCGTCCTGTATGAGCCGCTGCATGTCG
>CAADGM010000153.1 GCA_900696535.1 uncultured Planctomycetota bacterium | reverse complement strand
TCAGGGCCTGCGCCAGGCCGATGCGCCGCGCCATGCCCTTGGAGTACTCGCCGACCGGGCGGCGGGCCGCCGAGCGGAGCCCGACCATCTCGAGCAGCTCTTCCGTTCGTCGCCGGCGCTCGGATCGGTCGAGTTGGAACAAGCGGCCGTAGTAATCGAGCGTCTCGCGCGCATTGAGGAAGCGGTACAGGTACGACTCTTCGGGCAGGTAGCCGATGCGCGACTTGGTGCGCACATCGTCCGGGGGCCGGCCGAAGACCGACACGCGCCCGCGGGTGGGGTGCAGCAGGCCGAGGAGCATTTTGATGGTGGTGCTCTTGCCGGAGCCGTTCGGGCCGAGCAGGCCGAAGATCTCGCCGGGCTGGACCTCGAAGTCGAGGTCGCCGACGGCGCGGACCCGGGCCCGCCGCCAGAAGTCGCGGAAGACCTTGGTCAGGCCGACGGCCTGGATGACGGGCTGGGCGGTCACCGTGTTCCTCGCTGCTGAGCGCCGACGCGTCTCACGGCCGTGGCTGGAGCTGGCGCTGCATGATTTCCTGCTGCTCGAGCTCGATCTTGCGCTGCGGATCGCGGTTCACCAGGATCTCGATCACGTTGGAGGCGGGGACGAAGAAGATCTCGTTGGCCCGGTTGCCGAGGATCTCGGCCCGCATCTCGTTCCACAGCCCGAGCATGGTAATCAGCTCGCGGCCATCGCGGCGCTGCTCGAGGTAGCGCTCGAACTGCTCGAACTGCTGGCGGAGCTGGGCGCTGGTCGTGTTGGCCTGCTCGCGCGCCTCGCGCAGCCGGATCGACACCTGCCCGGATTCCTGCTGCTCCGCCTCGAGCAGCAGGGCATCTACCCTCGACAGTGCATCGGCCAGCGCAGCCGCGTCGGCGTCGGGGCGCTCCTGCAAGGCACCGTACTCGCGGATGGCCGCCAGCAGCCGCGGCCAGGCCCCGCCGGCCGCCCGGCTGAGCGCCTCGGTGGCGCGCTCGCGCGCCTGGTCCTCCAGCGCCCGGCGCTCGTTCTCGGCCCGGCTGACGTCGATGAAGGCATCGCGGACGGCGCCAGGCTCAATCGTGTAGGCGAGCACCTGCACGATGGTCACGCCCGTGCCGAGATCCGTGAGGGCCTGCTGCAAGCGCTGCTGAACGCCGCCGCGGACGCTCTCGAGCTGCTCGCGCGTGACTTCCTCGACGGTACGGCCGGCGACTTCGCGGACGACGGCGCTCTCGGCCAGGCGCGTCAGCACCGGCGCGAAGGCGTTCGGGTCCGAGCCGATCTGGCGCACGAAGCTCGCGGCGTTTTCGATGCGGTACTGAATCTCCCAGCGGCCGTGTGACAGGTTGCGGTCACCGGTGATCATGGCGCCGTCGACGCCGGGCTGAAGCTCCTGCTTGACTGGAACGATGTCGGCGAGGTTCTTGCTGATGGCCGCCTCGGGGTGGGCGAACATGAAGGTCGTGACGGGGTGTGTCAGGACCTGCCCGGTGAGCACGTACTTCTTGTCGAGCGGGTCAGGCAGTGCCAGGTACCAGCCCGGGGGGTAGACCTGGCCGCCGGCGGGGGCCTCGCGCAGCGCGCCGAAGCGGGCCACCAAGCCCTGCCAGCCGGAGTCGACCCGGAAGATTCCCGACACGCCGTAGAGAACGACGAGCACGATCATCAGCACGCGCAGGACGTTGAAGCTGGCGCGGAGGGCGCCGACGAGGGCTTCCTGGGCCGGGTCGGCCGGGCGCGGCGGCGGAGCGCCCGCGCCGCGGGGCGCGTGACCGTGGTCGTCGTCGCCGGCGTGGTGGTGTTGTCCGAACGGTGACGCGTCGTGCGCCATGCTGCGCTCCTTGGCCGGCTACTCGGTCGGGCCGTGGCTCGACGATGGTGTCGCCATCGGCGCCCCCGGCGGCTGGACGAAGGTCTGGAACAGCGGCCAGTCCTTGTCGATGAAGATCGTCGTGCGCTGCTTGAGCGAGGCCTTGAGCGTGTCGAGCCAGCGGAGCCACTCGAAGAACTCGCGGTCGGTCTCCTCGATCTGGGCGAGGATGCGCGTGCTGGCCTGGATGCCCGCGGAGCGGATCTCGCCCGCCTTGCGCTCGGCGAAGGCCAGGATCTGCTTGGCATCGGACTCGGCCCGGGCGCGGATCGCTTCGGCGCGGCTCTTGCCGCCCTCGCGGAACTCGGCGGCCAGGCGCCGGCGGTCCTGCACCATGCTCTTGAAGATCTCCTGCGTGACGCTGGCGGGGACCGAGATGCGCCGTACCCCGATGGCTTCCAGCGCGATCCCGTAATGCTCCAGGAGCAGCGGCTGCACGCTGGACTTCATCTCCGCTACGAACTGGTCGTGGTTCTGGTCGACGACGGCGCGGTCCAGGTTGAAGAACTGGTCGAGCGACTTGCGGCCCATGACGGCCGACTGGGCCTGCGCCAGGCGCGGCCGCATCTGGTCCTCGGCCCCGGTGATCGTCTTGGCGCGGTTGAAGAACTTGAGCGGGTCGTCGATCCGCCAGATCGCGTACGTCCCGACGATCAGGTTCTTGCCGTCCTGCGTCTTGACCTCCGACTCGGGCGCGTCGAGCGTGAGCAGGCGCGTGTCATACTTGTAGATCTGCTCGACCGGCCAGGGCCAGCGGAACCTCAGCCCGGGCTCCTTGACGATGCTGCCCTCGTCCGCGCGGCCGAACCGGACCTTGATCGCCTGCTCGTGGAACGAAACCTGGAAGGTGAACATGAAGACCAGGAGAATCGCGACCACGAGCGCCGCGACCAGCAAGGTGGGTAGCGAGAGTCTGTTCATGTCGGTTCCCTGCGCTCCATGCGACCGACCCGCCGATCGACGCCGAGCCGCAGCCCGGCGACCGGCGAACCGGCCGGCTCTACGTCACTGTCCGGGCGCGCCGCCCATCGGCAACTGCGTCCGGGTAAGGTCCAGAATGTCGCCGCGCTCGTCCTCGGCGATGAACCGCACGCGGACCTCGCGCCCGGCCGGGTCAAAGGCCAGGAAGTACTTGCGGGCGTCGTGCAGTCCCTCGGCCAGCGTCTCCATCAGCCGACGTGTGCGGTACGTGTGTCGCGCGACTGTGTACGCCTCGCGCTCGTTCTCCACGCGGGCGAACTCGCCCGCCGCGGCCATCTCGATTTGCCAGCGATCCGCCAGTGCCGCCGCCACGGTGGCCGCCGCGGACCCGCCGAGCTGCGGCGAATCCAGCGCGCGATTCAGCTCCGACTCCCAGTGCGTGCTCTCCACGCGGGCCGCGACCGCGGCCAGCGCCGCCGCGGCACGGGCCGCTCCCAGCCGCTGCACGGCCGCGGCTCGCACGGGCGCCAGTTGCGCTTCGAGCGCCGCCTCGGCGGCCTGCTCGGCGGCCTCAGCCTGTCGCAGGACCTCCAGCGCGCGGGCCTGGGACTCCAGGCTCTGGCCAAGCCCAAGGGCGAGGTCCTCGGTGACGCGCCGGGCGACATCCGCGGCCTGCTCCCGGCGAGCGACGGCCACAGCACGCTCGCGCAACAGCGGCTCGAGTGCGTCGAGCTGCCGCTCGACCTGCTCCACGACCGCCGCGTCCGCGCCGCGAAGCTGCTGCGTGGCGGCATTGAGCCGCTCGCGAGCGCTGGTGGCGCGGCTGGTCACGTCGGCGAGCAGGCGAGCGGTCCGCGTGTCGCCGGCGACGGCGGACAGCCGCTGGTCTTCAACGACCCGGGCTTCGCGAATGGCCGCCACACTCTGCTGCTGGGCGCCGATGACCTCACGGTACGCCTGCGCGACGGACGTCTCGGGATGCACGTTCGTGACGCCAACGTAAACCACGTCGATGCCGACAGAACTCATCCGGTCAGCAAGCGCTCGGCGCAGCACGTCCCCGATGCGGGCCACGTCCTGGGAGAGGAGGAAGTCAACGGTCGAGGAAGCCGCGAGGCGCGTGACCTCTTCCCAGGCCACGTCGCGGATCGTCCGGTCCGTGTCGCGCATGCGCTGTGTGTACGCGCCGAGCGCCTCCGGCTTGAGGCGGTACTGCACGGCGACTTCGAGACGCACGACGTTGAACGGCGTGTCACGGCGCGTCTCCGCGGCCGACTCGTCCGACGGGACCTCCACCCGCGGGCCCACGTCGCGATCCGGCGGCCGCGGCGGCGGGCAGGTCAGCAGGTTGAAGTGTTCGAGCCCCTTGTGCTTTTCGTCGGTCCAGAGCAGGACGCCGGGCGCGTTCGGCTCTTCGGCCGGCTCGGCGTCGTAGATCTTCCAGCCCACGCTGATCTGGTGGAGCTGGCCGGTGTTGTAGGGGCGCGCGATCTCGAACGGCCAGGGCCACTTGAGGTGCAGGCCGGGGCCGAGCGGGGCCGGGAGCGGCTCGCCGCCGGCGCCCGTGCCGCCCGGGTTGAGCTGTCGTCCGAAGCGTTCGATGATGACGTGTTCGTAGGGCTGCACGACGACGACCGCCGTGAGCAGCCAGAGCACGCCGAGCCCCGCGCCCAGCAGGGGGACGAACGTGCGCTCGAGCAACTGGTAGAACCAGGTGTGCGAGACCTTCACGCCGAACTGGTAGTTGATGGCCTCGGCGATGGTGTGGGCGATGCCGCCAGGCTCGGCGATCAGCCCGAGCAGCCGGCTGTCGAAGCAGGCCCGCGGCTCGACGCCGGGTGTCCGCGGGCGATAGATGTCCAGGACGAAATTGAAGAGGATCTCGGCTGCCAGGACCACCATGACGATGGGGATCGCCATCGCCAGGGCGTGTTCCCACGTCGCAACGTTCGCATACAGCACGACGCCCAGGCACACGATCAGCAGCACGAAGACGATCGTGTTGCCCAGCAGGTACGAGCCGCAGCCGCGAAGGAGCTGCCATGTGCTCACCCGGGCCAGCCCGGACGTGTAGCGCGACATCCAGAACGCGCCCACCAGCGCCACCCCGAGGACGATCAGCGCGACTGGGAGGTTGGTGAGCGGGGCCCACTTTTCGCTGCCGATGGCGATGCGCGTGGCCTGCAACTGGTTCCAGAGCAGGATGCCCATCGTCGCCAGGTAGGCAGCCTGAGCCAGACCCAGCCCGGGGATGACCCAGCGCTGCATCCAGCGAAGCCGCGCCTCGGCCACGCGGAAGCCCAGCGCGCCGGCCCCGCCCTCCTCGAACAGCGCCTCGCCGCCGCCGGTAGCCGACCGCTCCCGGCGCAGCTCGGCCAGGTCGAGCGCTTCGAGCTCAGCCAGCTCGTGCTGACGGAAAACGAGCAGGGCTGTGAACCAGGGCAGCAGCCCGCCGAGCACGTACCAGGCCAGGTTCTTCGCGGCCTCGGAGTGGGTCAGCAGGCCGACGGCCAGGGCCGCCGCGAAGACTGCCAACTGGACCACGAGCCCGCCCAGGGCACAGCGTCGGCTGCGGGTATGCGTCGTCTCGGTCACGCTTCACCTCGCCGAAAACACCAAAGCGAGTCGCACCATGATCTGCCGGCCGGCGTAGGATGGCTTGCCGGCCCGCGGGCCGCCCGCGATACTGGCCGGCCCGCCCGGTGCGAGCGCTCTCCGCCCGGCGGGTCGAGCATTGAACCCAAGTAGCGCCGAGCGATCAAACCCCGATGTTCGGAAAGCTGTACGCCGTCGCCGCCAACGCCTTCGTCGAGACCATCCGGCAGCCGATCTACGGCGTGCTGCTGTGGGCGGCGGCGGGTCTGCTGATGCTGGCTCCCGCGACGGCGGCGTTCTCGCTGGAATCCGGAGGCGACACGAAGGTGCTCCAGGAGGTGGGCCTGGCCACCCTGCTGCTCTACGCGCTGCTGGCCAGCGTCTGCTCTGCTACGGGCGTGATCACCCGCGAGATCAGCGACCAGACCGTGCTGACCGTGGTGTCGAAGCCGGTCAGCCGGCCGCTCTTCCTCACCGGCAAGTACCTGGGCGTCACCGGGGCCGTGCTCGCGGGCTACTTCTTCCTCAGCGTGGTCCTGTTCATGGCAGTGCGGCACGGCGCGATGGAAACCGCCGCCACGCCCTACGACCAGCCCGTCCTGGTCTTCGGCGGCCTGGCGCTGCTCATCTCCCTGATCGCGGCGGCGTTCGGCAACTACACCTACGGCTGGCACTTCTCCTCGACACTGATGGCCTGGGTTGTGCCGCTCGGAACCCTGGCCCTGCTCGGCGCGCTGGGGCTTGGCAAGGACTGGTCGCCGCAATCCATGACCAAGGACTTCGGCGATCTGAAGCTGGTCTACGCCACGGCGCTGACGTTCTGCGGTGTGCTGGTGCTCACGGCGCTGGCCGTGGCGCTCTCGACGCGCTTCAGCCAGGTGGTCACGCTGATGCTGTGCGTCGGGGTGTACCTCGTCGGGCTTCTGTCGGACTTCTGGTTCGGTGAGCGCTCGCGTCTCGTCGCGGAGACGACCGACACGGGCCTGCTGTTCGACGCGCTCTACCGGGCGGTGCCGAACTTCCAGTTCTTCTGGGCGGCCAGCGCCATCACGCAGGAGCTGCCCATCCCCGGCTCGCAGGTCGCACAGGTCGCGGTCTACGCGCTGCTGTACGCGGCGGGGATCCTCGGCCTGGGGGTAGCGCTCTTCGAGACACGCGAAGTCGGCTGAGCCGCGACCGGCGCCGCGTTCGGCGGCCGAGCGACTGCCGCGCAGCCGGCCGGGGCCGGCTCGTCCGGGGGCGTGCAACATACTGACGGGTACTGGGCTGGGCATCAGACGGGCTGCAACGCCACGCGCCCACTCGGAGCCGGCTCGGCCGGGCGACGCGCCGGCGGCGCGTGCGCCTCGAACTGCTCGCCGAAGCGGACGAGACGGGCACTGTTGAATACGACGATGGCCGACGAGACCGTGTGCAGCAGGGCAGCCAGCATGGGGTGGACGTTGCCGAAGACGATGAAGATCTCGACGACGATGATGAACGACACGCCGAGGATCAGGTTCTGCCAGATGACGCGCGTCATCGCCCGCGACAGGCTGACCAGGAACGGCAGCCGCCGAAGGTCGTTGCTCATCAGCGCGACACTGGCGCTGTTCATGGCGATGTCGGAGCCGGCGGCGCCCATCGCGATGCCGAGGTTGCCCGCGGCCAGGGCCGGTGCGTCGTTGACGCCGTCGCCCACCACCGCGACGGTGTGTCCCTTGGCTTTCAGCGCGTCCACCAGGGCCAGCTTGTCCTGCGGGAGCACCTCCGCCTGAAGGTCGGAGCAGCCCATCTCGCTGGCGACGCGTCGCGCGACCGACCAGCGGTCGCCCGTCACCATGATCAGGTCGCGCAGGCCGAGCTGACGCAGCTCGTCCATCGCCTGGCGGGCTTCGGGACGCGTGCGGTCCTCCAGCCCGATCCAGCCCAGAACGCGGTTGCCGCGCGCGACGTAGAGCGTGCTGAGCCCCTCGGGCTCGGCATACTTGGGATCATCGAGTGGCGTCAGGTCGACGCCGGCCGCCTCCAGCCACGTCCGCCGCCCGATCATCGCGGTTGTGCCGTCCACGCGGGCCTTGACCCCGCGCCCGGACACTTCCTCGAAGTCCTCCGCGCTGGAAAGCTCGAGACGCGCCCGATCGGCGACGGCCACGACAGCCCGCGCGACCGGGTGTCGGCTGAGGCGCTCGACCGATGCAGCCGTGGCCAGCAGCGCCGCGGCGTCGACGCCCGGGGCCGGCATCATGCGAGTCACGGCCAGTTGCCCGGTCGTGAGTGTGCCGGTCTTGTCGAAGACGACCGCCGTGAGCTTGCGGGCCCACTCGAGATTGGCCACGTCCTTGATGTAGACGCCCAGGCGCGCCGCGGCGGAGATGGCCGCCACGACCGCCGTCGGCGTGGCCAGGATCAGCGCGCACGGGCACGCGATCACCAGCAACGCGATCGTCTTGCTCATATCCTGCGTGAAGAACCAGACCACACCGGCGATCATCAGCGTGACCGGCGTGTACCACGACGCGTACTGGTCGATGAGGCGCATCAGCGGAATACGGGTCCGCTCGGCCTGGAGGATCAGGTCCTTGACGCGGCCGAGCGTGGTGTCGTGGCCGACCTTGGTGACCTCGATCTGAAGGGCGCCGGTCACGTTGCTCGTCCCGCCGAAGACCTCGTCGCCTGCGGCCTTCTCGACCGGCAGCGACTCGCCCGTGATGTTGGCCTCGTTGATCGTCGACGCTCCCTCGACGATGCGCCCGTCCGCGGGAATGTTGTCGCCGGGGAGGACGGCGATCCGGTCGCCGCGACGCAGGCTGTGAGCCTCAACGTCTTCCTCGCGACCGTCGGGCAGGATGCGGCGGGCCTTGGTGGGCGTGAGGCGGATGATGCCCTCGATGGCCGCTCGGGCGCCCAGCGCTGTGCGTGACTCGATCAGGTTGCTCAGCAGGAGGAAGAAGGCCACCACGCCGGCGGTCTGGAAGTCCCCGCTGGCCATCGCCGCGAGGATCGCCAGAGCGACCAGCTCGTCCATGTGCAGATGGCCGCTGAAGAGGCTGTGCAGCGCGTGCCCCCAGAGCGGGATGGCCAGAAGCAGCGCGCCGACGGCGGCGACCACGTCGCGGTAGAACCGGGCCGTGTCGGGGCCCGCCCCGCCGCCCTGAAACCACCAGCCCGCGAAGAACGACAACACTACCAGCATGCCGCCGAGCAGCGTCGCGACGAGCTTGAGGGTCGCGCGGCCGGTCTCGGCTTGCACCGACAGATGGTCGTGGGCCATGCGTTACACCGTAGCGGTATGTTTCCCGACGAGGCCGGCCTGGGAGCTGCCGGCGCGGGTGCGAGTCGAACGACTGCAACCCGTTCTAGAACAAGGAACTATGCGCAGTCCCGGCCGGGAGCCGAGATGTCACTCGCTTTCGGACGTACGTCCGATGCCGCGCCGAAGTTCACCGCGTTGCCGCGCTGCCGACGGAATTCTCTGGTCATACCCACCTGGGTTCTCAGGCTGCACCCAGCGAAGCCCGAGAGCTGCGTCGCCGATGGACACCCGCCGCCGAGGCTCGACAGGCCGGGCGTCGCGACTCCGCGCAGTCGTCGCATCACTTCTTGCCGGGCGTGCCCGCCTTGGCGGGCGGGGTAGCCGCCTTGCCAGCCGGCGCAGCGGGCGCCGCGGCGGGTGCCGCAGTCCCGGTGGCCGCGGCCGCCTCTTCCTTCTTGGCCTTCTTGCTTGCCTTGGCCTTACGGTGGCTGATCTTGGGTAGCCCAAGGGGCGATTCATCCGCCTTCCACAGGTCGTGCTGAATCATGTAAGCGACGCGTTCAGAACGGCTTAGCACGTTCCGGTGCCGCTGAAGGGAGCTCTTGAGGCGTAGCGAGCGGTCGATCGACATTCCGGTTCTCCCAGACGATAAGCACGTAAGAGTAGCGGCCCGCCGGGCCTATGACAAGCGCCGCGCGTGGCGCGGCTCGGCAGCCGTCGACCCGCCCCGGGTTCGCGTGTTCCGGGACCTGCGGCCGCCATCGGGTTTCCGCCCGCGGGCGAGCGCGATAGACTTGCTCATGGGGGAGTCGGTCGTCGGGTGCCCCGCGCGCCTGGCGTCCCGAGGCATTCGTCGTGCGAGACGGCCCGCCACGCATGTCGACCGCTATCCCGGTCGCCGCGCGTCGCCGGCTGTCGCGTGGCCAGGAAAGACCATGCCGACATTGAGCGCCTGCGAGAAACGGATTGGCCATCGTTTTCGGAATCGTTCTCTCCTTCAGGCGGCGCTGACTCACGCATCCTCCGCCGCCCATCGCCGCGACAGCAACGAGCGCATGGAGTTCCTGGGTGACGCCGTGCTCGGCCTGGTGGTGTGCCAGGCGCTGTACGAGCGGATGCCCGAGGCGCTCGAGGGCGAGATGACCAAGATCAAGTCCGCAGTGGTCTCTCGCCGCACCTGCGCGCGCGTAGCGGAGAAGCTCCGGCTGACGGACGGCCTCACGCTTGGGCAGGGGATGGACAACAACGACCAGTTGCCGAGTTCGCTGGCGGCGGGGACGCTCGAGGCGGTCGTGGCCGCGGTGTACCTCGATGGAGGGCTGGAGGCGGCCCGCCAGCTCATCCTGAGCCACTTCGACGAAGAGATTCGCCGCTGCGTTGAGTCGCAGCACCAGTTCAACTACAAGTCGCAGCTCCAGCAGTGGGCGCAGCGCGAGATGAACGCGACACCCGTGTACGAGATGCTGGACGAGAAGGGTCCGGATCACTCCAAGTGCTTTGAGGTGGCGGTGAGCATCGCTGGGCGACAGTTTCCCAGCGCGTGGGGGCCGACCAAGAAGGACGCCGAGCAGAAGGCCGCCGGGCTCGCGCTGGTGAGCGTCGGCGAGTTGAAAGAGCTCCCCCCTTCGTTCACGTAGGCCAGACCAACGCGGCGCGGGTCTCGGCAGCGTCGGACCTTCGAATCCAGCGAGGAATGCCGACCCCGTCCGGCGTCGGAGGTGGCGTTCCGACGCACTCCGTTGCGGGAAACCGCGAGGGAGCGAGGGCTCGCCACTCTCTCAGCGGGTCCGGTGTGCCAGCGCGTCGCCGTGATGCGTGCCTTCGTGCTCGGGCGCGTAGGACTCGTCGACCAGCACGCCGCCGACGCCGCCACGCGCTTCGTGTCGGCGCAGCATCTCGGGCGAGGCCGGCTCGACGTGAACGAGCAGGTGTGCTCCGGGCAGGACTTCGACGACGCGGCGCTCGATGCGGTGCGCCAGCTCGTGGGCGTTATCGACGCTGGCAGTGCCCGGTACAACCAGGTGGATGTCGATGTGTCGCTCGGCCCCGGCGCGCCGGGTGCGGACCGCGTGCACCTCGACGAAGTGCGCGCTGAACTCCCGCAGGCAGTCGGCCAGCCGCTCGCGCTCGCCCGTGGGCAGGGCCGCGTCCGAGAGCTGCACGCAGCCGACCCACACGATGCGGATGCCGACGAAGACCAGGTAGACGCCGAGCACTTTCGCGACTACCGGGTCGATGCGCTGCGCGTGCGGCCAGCCCGCGCGCTCGGCGACCCAGGCCAGCGACAGGGCCACGACCAGCCCGCCCGTGATGTAGACGTGTGTCAGCAGGTGCATCCCTTCGGCGTAGACGGCCGCCGAGCCGGTCTGCCGCGCGATGCGGAGGACCATGCGCGAGACGATGACGTAGAGCACGCTCGCGGCCAGCATTGCCGCGATCGCGGGCGGCCCGGGGCGCGGGTCGGCGGGCGCGAGCCCCAGCAGGGCGCGGACGGCCGCCACAATGGCCCACACGCCGCTGGCGGCGACGCACAGCCCCTCGATCACGCCGGCCAGGCTGTCGAACTTGCCATGCCCGAAGGGGTGCGACTTGTCGGGCGGGCGGATGGCAATGCTCACGAGGACGAGGGCGACGAGCGAATCGAGCAGGTCCGCGAGCGTGTGCAGCCCCTCGGCCGTCACGCTGAGCAGGCTGAACGTGTACCCGACCAGGAGCTCGGTCGCCGCGACCACTGCCGTCGTGACCACGCACAGGAGCACGGCGCGGCGCGAGGCGGCGGCGGCGGAGCGGCCGGTGGCGAGTACGGTGGACATGCTGGCTTGCTGGCTTTGTCGCGGCTCGGTGTTGCGGCCGGGCGATCTTACCCAGACTGGATCACGATGTGAATATCGACTGTTTGGTTGCGCGGGCGAATGCGCCGGATTCGCCGACGGCTCGTGCAACTGGAGTGGTGCGGCTCGAACCGTTGCTTGCGCAAGGAGACACGTGCTTGGCCTACCGAACGCGTCCGGAGTCGGCGGCCGCGACGGCGGCTACGGCACGGCGCCGCGGTCTGCCTGTAGTGGGGCCACCGACGAGTTGAAGACGACTTGCCCACCGGCGCCGCTCGGCGCTGCTCGTCGCGTTCGTTGTTCGTCTCGTGGCGCAGCGTCCGGCGCGTGCCGGGGGCGTCACTTGGTGCGGCGTCCGCCGCCAAGCGTGAGTAGCTTGTTCCAAAGCGCCGACGGTACGGGCATGACGGAGAGTCGGCTCATGCGGACAAGGTCGAAGTCGCCGAAAGTCGGGTCGGACTTGAGCGCGCTGAGAGCCACCGGGCGTGTGAGCCAGGCGTCGAAGGCGAGGTCGACGGTGACGGTCTTGCCGGTCTTGTCACGTGGGTCGGGCCGGGCAGGGGAAGCGACCTTGGCGAGCGCGACGACCGCCTTGGCTGCGCCGGTGTGATAGACGAACACGCCGTCGCCGGGGGCCATGCCCTTGAGGTGCTTGACGGCCAGGGGGTTGCTGACGCCGTCCCAGGTCGTGTGGCCGTCGCGTTCGAGGTGTGTGGCGGAGTACTCGGCGGGATCGCTCTTGACCAGCCAGCGGGACATAACGGCGCTCTCCTGGAACTCCGGCCGCGGGCCGGCGGGGTGGGTGCCCAGCGGCGGGCCGGCGAACCCATATTGTAGCCGCTCCGGGCGGGCGGACCGAATCAGGGCCCAAGCCCGTGGTGGCCTGCTCCCCAGGAACTGATCCAGGCGTTATGAGAGTCTTCGGCCCGGCGGCGGCGTGGCCGCCGCCGAGGCAGGAGGCTCTGGACGAAGAGGACGAGACAGAAGCCCGAACAGATCATCGCCAAGCTGCGTGAGGCCGACGCGCTGCCAGGCGGCGTCGCGACGATCGGCCACGTGTGCCAGAAGCTCGGCATCGCCGAGCAGACCTTCCACCGCGGGCGCAACCAGTACGGTGGCATGAAGGCCCAGGACGCCAAGCGGCTCAAGGAGTTGGAGCGTGAGAACGCCCGGCTGAAGAGGGTCGTAGCCGCGCACGCGCTCGACAACGCCATGCTCAAGGAGCTGAACTCGGGAAAATGCTGAGCCCGGCCCGCAAGCGGCGGGCGGTCGAGCACCTCGAAGCGCACTTCGAGGCGTCCGAGCGGAGGGCGTGCCGCGTGGTCGGCCGACCGCGAGCCACGCAACAGTGTGAGCCGCAGGAACGGAGCGATGAGGTGGTGCTGGTCCAACGGATGCACGCGCAGGTACGGCAACACCCGCGCTGCGGCTACCGGCGGAGTTGGGTCCTGCTGCGCCAGGAGGGCGGTCTTGACAGCACGGGCTGACTTCTGCGGCGGACTGCCCGGGTGCCCGCTAGCAGCCGGTGGACCGGCCGGGAGATCGGTCCGCTAGAAGTTCCGCCCACCACCAGCCCGGTTCCTGAGAAGCAGAATTGCCCGCCGCACCCCGCTCCCCCTTCGGTCCTACGCCCCTCCGCCCCTTCACTGCTACGCTCCTTCGCCCCTCAACTCCTCGACTCCTCAGGTACTGCCCCCCAACATTCCCCGCAGCGCCCGGTAGTCCGTCTTCCCCGTGCCCAGCAGCGGAATCGACTCGACCCGCACGACGCGCGTGATGTTGTGCAGCGCCGACAGGCCGGCCTCGCGCAGCCGCCGGTTCGCCGCGGTCCGGTCCACGTCGTCCCGCGT
>CAADGM010000152.1 GCA_900696535.1 uncultured Planctomycetota bacterium | reverse complement strand
CGCGCAGGTCGGTGTAACGGTCCGCGTGTGCTGGGTGCCGCTGTTCGAGTTCGCTGATGAGCGATGTCAGGCGTTCAACGGCAACCGGCCGCAGGACTCCGGTTACGGTCAAACGCCGGGCGGTCGGCTCGTAGCGTAGCACGTGCCCGAGATCGCGCGGCACGCTGAAACCGGGTGGCAGGCTGGCCAGGGGCACACTGGTCCGCACGCCGCGTGTCGTCGTGTAGTCGTACCACGCGTACAGCCGGTCGACGGCCTCACCCCAGGCCGGGGCCGTGTCCGCAGCGCGCAGGCGGGCGTAGTCGTCGCGGGTCAGTACCGACTGCGCCACGAGCCGCCCTCCCACGAACGCGACGGGCAGCGAGATGTCAAGCTGCGGCGGGCTGATCGCCAGCGCCGTGTCGCGGTGGAGCTGCGAGCGGGTGTAGAGCTTTCGCACCGTCTCCTGCCAGACCGGGTCGGGCGAGAGAGCCAGCTTGCGGTCGCGCTCTTCGATGCTCATCGCGCCCATGTGCCGCAGCGTGCGGCGCTCGGCGTCCCACTCGGTGAATCCGCGCGGTCGCCTCGGCAGGTCGCGTGCGGCGTCGATTTCGGCGGGCAGGACCGCGAGCGGCTCGCGTACCGACAGGCGGATCGTGCCGTTGTTGATCAGCCGGGGCGCGATCACCAGCCACGCCAGCACCGATCCGCCGATGAGCCAGCAGCAGCCGCGGAATCCGATCAGGCCGCCGACGGCCATGAACAGGGGCGAAGGATCGATCGCGAAGGTCAGGCTGCGCGCGGAGTGCCCGCCGAGCCAGGCGGTTGGGATGGGCAGGCTCACCTGCTCGAGTCGCACGCCGCGGAGGTTCGCTCCGAGCAGCGTGAACGGGTAGAGCACCGACTGAAGCACCGCGGGGAATTCGCGCAGCACCTTCAGCGTGGCGGCGAAGACGGCCGCCACGAGCATCATGCGTACGCGGGCGACCGCTTCGGCTCCGTGGGCGTAGATCTCGCGCAGCATCTCGCCGTTGGCCATGCCGCTGGGGAAGGGCAGCTTGTCCCGCAGGATGAGCTGCCGTCGCAGCGGTATGGCCACCACGATCCCGACCAGGCATACGGAGAAGACCCAGATCGCCATCGAGAACCAGGGAAGCGTCTCGCCCGTGAGCATCGTCAGGGCGGGGATCGGAGCCACCAGGCCGGCCGACGAGACCGCCGCCGCCGACGAGCACGTAGTCTGGCTGATGTTGTTTTCGAGCATTCCCCAGGGACGGGTGCGCAGCGTGCCGCGGAGCGTGCCCCAGAAGGCGTAGCTCAGCAGGATGGCCGTGATGGACATGTTCAGGCCCCACCCGATGGTGAGGCCCGTGTACACGTTGCACGAGCTGAGCACGCCACCCAGGACCAGCCCCGTCAGCAAGGCCCGCAGGGTGAACTGCGGCGAGTCCAGGTCTGGCGGCGGGTAGACATCGCGGCGATGCGACGCATCCGGAGGAGTGGCGTCAGCCTGCGGGGTCAGCATCTCCGGCGCGGCGGGCGCCGGGGCGGGGGACATGCTCACGGGCCTGCTCCGCTGCAATAAACAGGCGCGACTGCGGCCCGTCGGGCCGAACGTGGTGCCATGATGCTAGGGGCAAGTCCGGCCGGGTCAACCGGCCGCCGTTCGGCGGGCGTGCAGGTGAAGTCGACCCCCATCCCGCGTTGGTTTCCGGGGGGAAGGAGGCCCCGGGTGTCGCCGCACGGGGGCGGCGGGATCGAGGGGCGGGAATGAATGGAGCCCCACGGTGTCAATCAACACCGTGGAGCTCGGAAGGGGACACGACAGCTTCCACCCCGATTCTTCCAAACGAAGCTAAAGCCCGGGGAGGATTTTGACGACAATCCGCGCTGCCTCTTGGCGGGGCCCGACGCGGCGGGGGCAGGCTGCTTGCAAAAGCAGCGCGCTCATCTATTATCGCGTCATGCGCGGTTTGGACGGGCTCGCCAATTCTCGCCAGCGCGGCGGCCGGATAAGGGGGCACCGGTGCGCGGCGATTTACCGGGCTTCGTTCGTCGTCTGCACGGCCGGACTGCTGCTCGCCGGGTGCGCGGCACCGCCGCAGCCGACCGGCCCGACCGAGATCGTCGCCCGCATCCCCGACTACGAACGGTTCATGGATGAATCGGTGTCATTCCTGAGGCGCTACGACTTCGCACCGACATTCGTGGACCGCGAGCAGGGCGTGATCGTCACGCAGCCCGCGACCAGCGCGCAGTGGTTCGAGCCTTGGCGTATCGACGCGCGCGGTGGCTACAACCTGCTCGAGTCCAGCCTGCACACGACGCGACGCCAAGTGACCGTCACGGTCGATCCCATTGACCCGCGACCGGCCATACTAGCCGCCGCGGCGACCACCCTGCCCGCGGTGGCCGGTGCCGCGGACGCACCGCGGTACCGCGTGGGTGTCAAGGTCGACAAGTCGCGCTACAGCGCGCCCGAGCGGCAGGTCACGACGGCGTCGGGCGCTCTGGCCATCTACAGCGAGCGCCTGCCGACGACTGAGGGACTCGTTCCGAGGGGCTACACGGTGCAATGGGTTCCGCAGGGGCGGGATCCCGTGCTGGAGCAGTTCATCCTCGACGAGATGCTCAGCGCCGTGCCGGAGGTTCGCCGCGTCAGCGAGCGCGAAGGCCCCGGCCTTGCTCCGACCGCGCCGACGGGCCCACCCTCGACCCACTCGCCGCCGCAATCCCGCCCGCCCGCACCGTCGCCGCCGGCGCCCCCCGCCCCACAGCCGATGGGCGAACTCAAGCTGATCGAAACGCGCTGAGTCCGCCTAACGGGCCGCGCCGATCATGCCCCGAATCAGCTCGCGTCGCTGCGCCCGAAGCCGTTCTTCTCGCTGGGCCGCGGCCGTTCGGGCCGGAGCCGCCGACGTCGCAAACAGCGACTCGTACGAGTACAGCGCGTAGTCCCCGCCCCAGCCTAGCGTGCGCTCCATCTGGCCCCGGGTGGCGTCGGTTGACTTGTGCGTGTACAGGCCGACGCCGGGAACCACGCGGCGATCCGGGGCCATGCGGCGATACATGCCGATGTCACTCTCGAACTGGGCGAGCTTGTCGGTGTAGGCCATGGGCATGACCGCGTCCACCCAGCCCGCGCGCAGCCAGGCGACGCTATTCTGAAGGAAGTCGTTGTAGCCGAGCTGCGGGTTTCGCCACACCGCGGCGGTGAGGCTCGCGCGCGGGCGGGTGCGATTCACCGCCGTGCGGATCTCGCCGACCAGGCGCGTGATCTGGTTCGCGCGCCAGTGGTTCCAGGCGGCAACGTCGTCATCGGGATAGCGTCCGGTCTCGCGGCGGTACAGATCGAGAGTGGTCGGATCGCGCGGAAAGCGCTGCTTGGCGTTGGGCACGCCGTCCCACGCGAAGCGCACGTAGTCCAGGTGAATGCCGTCCACGTCGTACCGCGAGCAGATCTCCTCGACGACGCTCACGATGTGCCGCCGGACCTCCGCATACGCCGGGTTCAGGATCACGTAGAAGTCGCCCAGCGGCTGGCGGCGGCCCTGTTCGTCGTGCAGGAACCATTCCGGGTGGGCGGCGTAAAGCTGCGGCGGGTCGGTCGCGGGCGGCGGCTTCGGCCCCTTCCACCCGGGCATGACGTTGACCCACGCTTCGAGCCGCAGGCCGCGGCGGTGCGCCTCGCCCACCGCCAGGGCCAGCGGGTCGAATCCCGGGTCGCGAAAGCCGCTCTCACGCCACCAGGGCTCGATGCGCGACGGGTAGCCGACCGTGCCCTCGCCGCGAACCTGGAAGTACACCGTGTTGCAGCCGATGGCGGCCGAGTTTTCCATGATCCGGCGAATGTCGTCGGCCGAGCGCCAGTGGAACCGCGCCACCCAGACGCCTCGGATCGGCCTGGGCAAGGGGCGGGGCGCCGCGCGGCCGGCCGCGGTGGATGCCCGCGTGGGCGGCGGGGTTGACGAGTCCTGCTCGCCTGGCGAGCGGCACCCTGTCGCGAGCAGCGGCAGACACCCGACGCAGACCAGAGTGGCGAGTCGCACGGCGCGCAGCATGACGGCGTCCTTTCCGTTGGTCGCGGAGTAGACGCTTGATCGCGGCGATCGTCAATCGGATTTCGGGCGCCGCGCGTCGTGCGGGTGCGGCGTGCGGTACGTCGCCTACGTGCGGCGCTCTACCGCCGCTTCGCCCTTCGAACCAGAAAGCGCCCCAGGGCGCGGTCGAACGGCTCGGCCGTATCGAGTGGCACGTAGTCCGCGCGCAGGCCGGCCAGCCGCGACGCGAGCTCGGACCGCCACGCCGCGAGCGCTGCCAGGTAGCGCGGCCGCACGGCGTCCGCGTCCGCCGTCACGTGCTGCCCGGTCTCGGGATCCTCGAGCACGACGGGGCCGCGGAACGGCAGCGAGGTCTCCGCAGCGTCGAGCACGTGCATGACGATCAGGTCATGGCCTCGGAAGCGGACCTGGTGGAGGGCCTCGAGGATCCCGCCCGGATCGGTCAACAGGTCGCTCAGGAGGATGACCAGGCCCCGGTGCGGGACGTGGCGCAGCACGTCGCCGATCGCCGCCGCCACGCCGGTTGTGCCGCCGGGGGCCAGTTGTGAGAGGGCGGCCAGCACGTCGGCCAGGTGATCGACGCGTGCCCGGGCGGGGATCATACGTTCGAGGCGTTCGCCGAGGACGGCCAGGCCCAGGGCGTCGCGCTGGCGGTGGAGCAGGTAGGCGAGCGCGGCCGCGAGGCTGACCGCGTACTCGAGCTTGGTCAGAGAGGCGCCGGCGGCGTGCTGGGAGGCGGTGGATATCGCGGAGGCGGACTCGAGCGGCTCGATCCCCACGGCGCCCATGCTTGCGGACCGGTCGACGAGCACGTGGCAGGCGAGCTGGGTTTCGGCCTGGTAGGTGCGGACGAAGAGCCTGTCGGTGCGGGCGAAGACCTTCCAGTCCACGCTGCGCGGCTCATCGCCGGGGACGTAGTGCCGGTGCTCACTGAACTCGACCGAGAACCCGTGCATGGACGAGCGGTGCCGCCCCGCCAGGTATCCCTCGATGATGAAGCGGGCCCGCAGGTCGAGTCGCTCGACCTGGGCGATGATGGCGGGCGAGAGGTAGCGGGCGAGGGGCGTCATCAATCCGACCACGGGTGCTGCATCGGGGTGTTGGGACGCGGCTTGAGGCGACCCGGCCACTTGAGCCAGAGCGCCGGTTGAAAACCGGCGCCGCACGGAGCCGGTGCAGCGCAGACCGCTCCGGGCCGCGCGGCTACGGGCCGGTCGGACGGGCCTGGTCGCGCTTCATCAGCTCCTCGAACTTCGGCCGCAACCCGCGATCCAGGACGCGAATCTGCGCCTTGCGATACAGCTCGAGCAGCGTCGCGCTCATGCGCTCCGGCGCGATGCGCTCCTTGAACTTCCGCTCCACCTCCGCACGCACCGCCTCGAAGGCGACATCCTGCGGCGCGATCCGCCGCTCGAGCTTCAGGATGAACCACCAGCTCCCGCTTCGGATGGGCGGTGTGCGCTGCCCGGGAGAAAGCTCGAACGCCGCCTCGCGCAGGACGGGGGCGACGCGCTCGTCGTTGAAGGCGAAGGGCTCCAGCAGCCCGCCGCGCGGGGCGCTGACGGGGTCGCGGCTGACGCGCTCGGCGACCTCGGCGAAGTCCGTGCCCTTCTCGAGCTGCGCCAGCGCCTCGGCCAGCTCGGCCTGCTGCCCGACCTGGATCGCCCGCACCTCCACCTTTTCCCCGTAGAGCCGGGCGAACTCCTCGCGCAGCACGGCCTCGTCCACGACAATGCCGCGCTCGACGATCTTGCGCAGGTGGGCGTTTCGCTCCATGGCCAGGTTGAACTCGGCCATCGAGAGTCCCTTCTGCTGGAGCAGGAAGTCGAGCGACTGCCGCCGGGCGTCCTCGTCGAGCACCTGCCCGCCCTCGCCGACACGCGGCGCGATGTTGTCCATCGCGCGGCGGAACTCGACCTCGACGTCTTCGGGCGTCACGCGCAGCTTGAGCCGCGCGGTCTCCTCCTTGGCCAGCTCCAGCGCGACCAGTTGCTGGAGCACGCTCAGGCCGTGCGACTCGACCAGCAGGTCGTAGAGCTTCTGCCGCGGTATCGACCGACCGTTGACAATCACGAGCGCGTCGCCGTCCTGTGCCGTGGCCACAAGTCCGGCAGCCAGCACGCACGTGAGGACGAATACGCGGACCAGTCTTTGGACGTTCATTTCAGGCCACTCCCGAGGCCAACCCGCGGCGATTGTATCGCCGGGCCGCACTGCTACGGTGCCGGGCTCACCGCCTGCACCAGCGCCTGCGTTTGCTCGTCGTCGGGCACCAGCGCGAGGGCCTCCGTGTACGCGACGCGGGCGCGGTGTACGCCCTCCGCGTCCGGCGAACGCACCGCGATGTGCCCGGTGATCAGGTGGTCGCTCGCCGCGCGCCAGGTTGCCCACCTCGTGCCGGGCTCAGCGGACGCCTCGCCTGGCCACGCGGTGACGAATGTGGCGGCGTCGCTGCGGAGGGCCGCCAGCGCGGAAAGGTTCGCGGGGAGCGTGTTGTGGTAGGGCGTGGCGTGCGTCATGTAGTCGAGGATCGGACGGTCGTCCGTGTGCAGCGGGCCGGCGCCGGCGAAACGCGCCACGTCCGGCCCGGCCAGGAGCAGGCAGGCGGCCATCTTGTAGGGGTTGTCCAGGCCAATGATCGCCAGGTCGCGGCGAACCATCGGCGCCGCCATGCGGCGCTCCACGTCGTCGAGCCGCAGCTCCAGCGGGCCGGGCGTGCCGACGAGAATGACGAAGTCCGTCGGCAGGTTGATGGCGTACCACACGCTCGTGTACGGGAAGACCGACTGGAACGTGCGTACCAGCACGCGCAGGGCTTCGGTGGTAATGCCCGTGATCGGCACCCAGGCGGCCCCGATCCCGCCCGGCCGCAATTGCGACTGCATGAGCCGGAAGCACTCGGCGGTGTAGAGGTTGCCGTTGCCGCGGTACTGGATGCTGGTCAGGTCGGTGACGATTACGTCGTACGGCTCGGGGGCCACGTGCAGCCAGGCCCGGGCGTCGTCGAGCACGAGGCGGAACTCGCTGCGGTCGTGCTCGGGTCCGACCAGGCCGCGGTTCTCCGACTCGAAATAGCGGAAGGCGTCAGCCACGCGCGGCTCGATCTCCACGCACTCCACCCGCACGCGGTGGAGCAGCATCGAGTATGACGTACCGCCCGTGCCGAAGCCCACCGTCAAGGCCCGCTGCGGCGCAGGGTGCAGCAGCAGCGGCAGGTGAGCGAGCATCTTCTGGTCGGTGACGATTTCGGGGTACGTGCCGGCCACCGACTTGCTGTCCACAAACAGCGTGCGGTGCCGCCGGCCCTCCAGCTCGTACTCGGCCACGTGCACCGTGGCTGACGGCCCCTCGGCGTAGTACAGCACTGTTTCGCCGGGCACGTCCGCCGGCACGTAAAACCGCGTCGCCCCCGGGACCAGCGCCAGCAGCAGTGCGAACGCCGCCGCCCCGGCGGGCGTCACGCCACGGGACCAGCCGGCCGACGAGCGCTCGGCGAGCATGGCGGCGGCGACGATGGCCAGGTTCATCGCGGCCAGCAGCATCAGGCAGCCGCGCAGACCCAGGGCGGGAATGATGACGGCCCCGGTCAGGGCCGCGCCCGCGATCGTTCCGACCGCATTCCAGGCATACACGCGGCCGACGGTCCGGCCAGCGTCGGCCACCGAACGGGAGGCGAGGCTGACGAGCAGTGGCAGCCCGACGCCGATGAGCAGGGTGGGAAAGAAGACGATCCCGGCCGTCAGGGCGTACTCGGTCCAGAAGATCGCGGCTTCTGAGCGGGTTCCGGTGCGCAACTCCAACTGCGAGGCAGCGGGAGCGAGCGCGAGAAGGATGGGCACTGTCATCGCGAGAAGGAGTTGGCAGACCGCGAGAACCGGAAGCTCGCTGATCCGCCGCCAGCGCAGCAGCAGCATGGCCGCCGCGGCGCCCAGCGAGAGCGCGACCAGGTACGTGCTGACCACCATCGTGAAGACGTACACGCTGTTGAGCGTGAAGATGGCCAGCAGTCGAATCCAGGCCACCTCATAGGCTAGGGCCAGAGCGCCGGTCACAGCGGCCAGGACGAGGACGAAGGCCGGCGGCACGGCCGGCGCCATCGCCGTGGAGACCGCCGTCGCGGCCCGCGGCGCAGCCACACGGGGCGTCCGCTGCGGAGCGGACTCGCCGACGCGCCTGGCTGCCCACAGCGCGATCGCGAATGCGGCCAGGTTCCCAACCACGGCGCAGAAGAGCGCGTTCTGCGTGCCGACCAGCCGAATCAGGAAGAAGCCGGCCAGCAGCGCCCCCAGCACGGAGCCGGCCGTGTTGACGCTGTACCCGCTGGCGAATCCGACCGCGGTCGAGCCGGTGTGCTCTGACAGCAGCCGCGCCATGATCGGCACCGTCGCTCCGATCAACAGGCTCGCCGCGCCAACGGCCAGCAGGGCGAGGGTGAACCGGATGAGGTTCGACCCGACGTAGCCGGGCTCGATCGCCGTGTAGAGCCCCGCGAAGACGTGCATAACGAGCGGAATGAGCCCGAGCGTGGCCAGTCCGGCCAGGGCGATGCCCGCTTCCACCAGCGCGTACAGCCGAAGCGGCCGCGCCGTGCGGTCGGCCAGCGGCCCGAGCAGCCGCGCGCCGAGGGCCATGCCCCCCAGGAAGGCGGACAGGACGGCGGCGACGCGCAGCGTGCTCAGCCCGAAGACGAGGGTGAGCATCCGCTCCCAGACGACCTGGTAGATCAGCGCGGACGCCCCCGAGAGCAGGAAGCAGGGGTAGAGCGCCCGGATAGGGACTTTCATGGGGCCGGCATTGTAACTGCGGCGGGGCGCGGGGCCACGCGCGGTGCGTGGGCTGCGCCAGCGCCAGCGCGGGCGCGTTGGCGGCCCGGCGGCGATGGGCCTGGACCGACCGCTGGCGCGGACGGCTCGGAGCGCAACGCGAGCGGGGCCGCCGCTGCGCGACGACCCCGCTCGGTTGGCACTCAGTGTCTCACCGCGCGATGCGCGGCGTCTTACAGGGCGTCCTGGAACGCGGCCACGTCGGCCATGTCGACGTCGCCGTCGCCGTCATTGTCGAACGCGTCGAGGCACTCGCTGCCGCAGGCCGAGGGCGAATCCGGCTCGGCATCCGGGCCGGCCAGGCAGGTGTTCAGTCCCTGCCAGTCGCTGGGCTCGACCACGCTGTTCCCGTTCCAGTCGAACGGAATCGGGATGTAGACCTGCGCGCAGTTGGTCCCCGTGCCGGCGTACACGCCACCCAACGCGCTGCACATCGCGTTGGTGAGCACCTGGCAGCCAAGCGGCAGGCAGCAGGCACCCAGCGGCGGAGGCGTGGGCTCGGTGATGGACACGGCGTCGATGGTCGGCGGCCGCAGGGTGCCGGGGAAGCCGACCACGAATTCGCGGTAGCCCATCGACAGTGAGGCCGGGCCGAGCAGTGGCCGCGTGCCCGAGTAGGTCAGGCTGTCGTAGGACGCGCTGACGTTCTCGTAGTTCCGCGTGATGCTGATGAAGTGCCAACCGGTGGTGATCAACTCGGCGGGCACATCGAGCAGCACGGTGCCATCGTTTTCGCCGTCATTGCGGTCTACGAACTGGAGGCTCATCGAGCCGATGTTGCCCGTGTTGGCGTCCTCGATGATGACCCACTGCCACATCAGGCCTGTGTTGCCGTTGGCCGAGGCCGTGCCGAAGTGGAAGCCGTTGTGCAGGGCATCCGGGCAGCCCAGGCCGATGGACCAGGTCTCGTACTCGGCGTTCGTGTTGCCGGAGACGAAGCCCGGGTTGGCCGTGTTGATGTAGACGTAGCAGGAGAACGCCACGTTGAATCGGGCCGCGTCGGTCAACGAGCACTCGTTGCCGCCGCCGGACGGATCGACGCAAATCGCGGCATTGCCGCCTTGGGGCGAGGCCGGAATGACGCCCGGGTTGTGGGAGCTGACGGCGGTCGGATTGATGTGCTTGAGAGACACGAACGAGCCGGTCCAGTTGGGCACGTCAGTGTCCGAAGCGCCGTTGAAGTTTTCGGTATACGGGGCGAGGCTGGCGGCGTTGTTCGACGCGCCGGGCGTGGCCAGGCGAATGCCGAAGTCGCGGCCGTTATTGTCGGTATCGTAGCCGTCGAGCCAACGGCCGATGGATTGCGGGGCGGCGTCGATAAACGACTGGAAGTTGCCCCAGATGCCACCCTCGGCCGGCGAGACCGCCACGGGGCCCTTGTTCCGCTCAGTGATCAGCGTGTCGAGGACGACGCCGTTCTCGTCGAGCAGTTCGTACGCTTCGTTATCGTTTTCCAGGCGGTCGTTCGGAATGATCAAGTTCACGTTCGGAACGGTCGCCTGGCCGATCACGTAGAATCCGCCCGGCGGCAGGATTGTGCCGTTAGGGATGACGAAGTCGGGGTTATCGTCTCCAGGGGGAGCCACCGTGTCCGAAGCCCGGATCTGCCAGCCCGAGATGTCGATTGCAAATGGCTCGGCGTTGTAGATCTCGATGAACTCCCGGTCGTCGACACCTGGGTCGTCATACTGGATCTCGTTGATGACCACGCGGGGATTGTCACCCGTGCCGACCGCGACCGGGGACGAATCCGGGCTCTCGTAACCGTTGACCGTCTGCCGGGCGGTGATCTGCTGGCCAACCGACAGGGCCGGGCTGACGTTGAAGGTTACGGACGCCTGGCCGGCGGGATTGAGCGAGCCGATCTGCACACCGTTGGCCAGCAGGCGGACCTGGCTGGCGACGGAGTTGCCGGTGTTGAGCACGTTGCTGACAGCGACAGTCGTCTGGCCAGCAACGAGCACGTTCTGCACGGTCGGGGCCGGCGGTATCTGCACGACGCGGGCGTAGGCGACGTCGCTCGTGGCGCGGCCCGGCGCGTCGTAGTTGGCCGATACCGAGTCGCCCAGCATCAACGTGACGCTCGGCGTGACGTTGACCGACGTCTGTCCAGCCGGATTGACCGTGCCGGCGGGCTGGCCGTTGACCAGCAGCCGCACGAGCGTGGCGCTCGTGTCGACGTTGCTGACGGTGACCGCGGGCGCGTTTCCGATGATGCGCTGCTCAACCGCGGGGAGTGGCAGGGTGCTGAGCCGCGGGTCCTCGACCAGGAGCCACATGCCGACGGCCTTGGCCGAGTCGGCGAACGTGGCCGACGGACGGAAGGGCGCGTGGGTATTGCTGGTCAGTGTGTCGGGGAAGGACCAGCCGAGGCGGTTCGAGCGGATGCCGTCGTAGCTGGCCAGCCCGGAGATGATGCTGGTGGTGTTGATCGAGGTGCTCTGGCCGCGGACATTGGGGAAGGGGTTGGCGACCTCGGCGTCAGCCAGGACGACCTTGTTGTTGTTCACGTCGATCACGTAGATGTGATCGAGGAAGATACTGTACGGGCCGGTGTTGGGGGACGTCGTATCGATGGAGAAGAACATCGCATCAATGTTGTACTGGCCGCCGTCGGGCTCCAGTACGCCGTTGCCGCCCGCGAAGCTGATGACCGGCTCCACGCCCGGGACGAGCGAGTACTCGAGCTTCTGCCACACGCCGTTCTGCGGGAAAACGGGCTTGCCCTGCGGGGCGTTGCCAGCCATCGCCGTGGCGCCGACAAACTCGAAGTCGGCCGGGGCCAGCCCCAGGTTTCCGTCCTCGTCGAGCGAAAGCGTGGCGCTGAACGCGGCGGGCGGGTTGACCTTGACGATCAGCGAGTAGGGACCGATGTCGCCGCCGATCTGCTGGCGAGCTCGGACGCGGTCGCCGATGGCCAGGGCCGGGGAGACGTTGACGACCTTGAAGCGGAGTTCACTGTTGGGATCGAGCCCGGGGGCCTCGTTGAAGGTCTGGTCGGCGACGAAGGGATCCTCGTTGTTATCGTCGGACCGGTCGATCTCGACGGTGACCAGCGTGGCCCGCGAGACCACGTCGTTAACCTGGACGGACGCGTTGCCCGTGACGACCGGCGAGGCGATGGTCGGCGCCGAGGCGGGGTCGGTCACCGGCGCCTCGAAGACGCTGCGGTCGACCAGAAACTCGACGTAGTCGCTGGTGGTGTCAGTCTGGCGGACCGCCAAGACGATGCCGGCCAGGACGCCGCGGTTCACGCCGTCACCGATGTCGGTTGCGTTCAGAACGCCGTTGCCGCCGCGGAAGGTCCAGCCGATGACGTTTTCGGTGGGCAGGTTGAACTCGACGAGACGCCAGTGGCCGGTCGGGCCGGTGGTCGCGCCCTCGCAGAATGCGTCGGTGACAGGGATGAAGCGCGACGGAACGGGGATGGGGTTGGCCGTGTCGGCATCAGCAACAGACGACACGCCCACGAACTCGAAGCGCCCACCGAGGACCCCGAAGTCCTGGAAGCCCTGCGGGATGTTGTTGCCCGTTTCGCTGATGAGCAGGGCGATGCCGATCTCGGTAGCCGGCGTGACCAGGCCGGGATACTCGAACTGGGCGCAGTTGGGCAAGTTCACGTACATGCGAATCTTGCCGCCCAGGTGCGCGGACGGATCGCCGAGCTGCGGCGACTGGAGCGTCTCGATCAACGCCCAGCGGGTGGGATCCTGGTTGGCCCACTGGAAGCGGATGTCGAGGAACTTGGTGCTCCCGAACGCGCCGCTGAACCCGTCGAACGTCGCGACGAACGACTCCTCAGTCGAGGGGAGGGGCGGGTCGCCGGTGCTGAAAATCGCCTGGCTATCGGGGCGGACGTTGGCAGTGGTCACATCCCCTTCGCGCGGGTCCTGGAACATGACGACCTGGAGGTCGCCCAGCGAGGCGATCTGCGTCGGGTAGGCGATTCCCTTGCCGCTCTGCTGGAAGTCAGTGACAAGCTGGGGGAACTGGGCCAGGGCCGGAACGGCCAGCGAGAGGCCCGCAATGGCGAGCGCAACTCGACAGATGCGTGTGGGTCTCACTTCTTTTCCTTTCCTCATGCTCGGTGGCCGGCTGGCCACGGACCAGGACAACGCGTTACTTCGCGCGAACGACGTAGTACTCGACGGTTCCATTGGAGAGCGTTTCGGACTCGCGCCATTCGAACCCGTAGTACCAGAGCAGACCGTTGGCATTGTGTGGTATGCCGGGCAGCCCCTGACCGCCGGCCGCCTGGGGCCGTACATCGGTCAGTCCGTAACCGTAGTTCACCCGGACGGACTCAACGTGGGCGTCGGCGAAGGCGATGTGAGTGGACTCCTGGTAAAACTCGCGGCGCTGGGTCGTGACGGGGTCGATCCCGGGGCGCGTGCTACCGCTGGGGTGGCGCGACACGACGAAGTCCAAATCGGTGTTGAAGTTCCCCTCCATGTGGGCGTTGAGACCCTGAGCCGACGGGCCGATAGCGTTAATCCCCGTCGGGTGCTCCTCGACGAAGAGCGGCGCTTCGGACATGGGCCGAGGCGGCATGCGCGTCAACGTGGGGCCCGCACCGCGCGACGGCCCCGAGGTCCGGTCGGCCAGGCGCGTCACGAACTTCTCCGGCGCGGCCATGCCGAACTGGGAGAACATGGTGTAGCTGAACTTGCCATTGCCACCGCCGCCCAGGAGCGTGTTCTGCTGCACAGGGCCAGGCTTGTCATCGGGGCACAGATACACCTTCTCGTTGTTGATGGTCTTGAAGAGCAGCCCAAGCGTCGGGGCCATGTGGAAGCCCCTTGGGTTGCCCGAGTTAGGATTGGCGGGGTCGCCCGGCGTATACGGCCCGGCCTGGTCGCCGATGCCCAGCCAGTCCTTGCCCGCCTCCCACCGTAGGGCAACGGTCGACGGTGTCAGCCCGTTTGCGTAGTTCGTGAGACTCGGCGGGTAGACGCCGTACTCCGTCACGTACGTCAACGCGGCTTGGCCGAGCGAACGCATGTTGGCCTTGCAGACCTGGGCCCGGGCCTGCCGGCGGGCCTGGTTGAGCGAGGGAAGAAGGATCGAGATGAGCAACGCGATGATCGCCACCACAACCAGGAGTTCGATGAGGGTGAAAGCCGAGGTGCTGCGGCGAGCCTTCATTGGCATGGTCCTGCGCTCCGTCCTACGAACAAATGCGGCCGAGCGGCCGATGAAAACGCATTCAGAGACCCGGGCGCTGGCGCCGCCGTTGTGCACGACGCGTTCGCCGCGCGGGCGCGCCCGTGCCCTTTGGCGGTCGTCATCAGCGCCCGAAAGACCTGAGCCTTCATGCTATAACGACGTGGTTCGGGGGTCAATCGAAAACGGCCTGGGGCGACGCGAACGCCCACTTCGCAGCCGCGCCGACTCCCTCGCGCGCGGAGCGGCCGGAGTCTGTCCATGGGACTCCCTATGTAGGACGTACGCGTTCGGCAACGCCCACGATGAGATTCGCACTGTTTTGGTCTTGTTTGATCCGCACGGCCAAGCGGGGGAGGGCAGCGGCCACCGGTTGGCGTTGGCGAGCGACGTCGCCCGGACGGGCCTTCGCCCCTCGGCCGCCGACCTTGAGGCTGCGCCGGCACCGATCTCGGCCGCGACCAGGCCGCTGTCCGGCGCGGTGGCACACAGCCAGGCGACCCGCGATGCTCAGACGCCGCTGACGATGGCTGGCGCGCGGTACAGCGCCAGGTACAGCGGGCAGCGGACGGTCAGCTCGTCATGTCTGCCCACGTCCACGATCCGCCCGTTGTCCATCACCACGATGCGCTCGGCCATGTCCATGACCGTGTGCCGGTGGGCGATAAGAAACGTCGTCTTGCCCTGCCGGAGCCGATCCAGCGCCAGGTGGATCTTCCGTTCGCTCTCGGCGTCGATCTCGCTGGTGGCCTCGTCGAATACGAGGATGCTTGCGGGCTTGAGGAAGGCGCGGGCGATTGCGATCCGCTGCCGCTGCCCCCCGGACACGCTGGCTCCGTACTCGCCCATGACCGTGTCGTAGCGCTGCGGCCACTGCTCGATGAACTCGGCGGCGAACGACTGCTCCGCGGCGGCCTGCACCTGCCGCTCGCTCGCGCCAGCCAGGCCGTAGGCGATGTTCTCGTAGACACTGCGGGCGAAGATCACGGGGCGCTGACTGACGATCGCGATCTGCGTCCGCAGGCTGCGCAGGCTGTACTCGCGGACGTCGGAACCGTCGAGCAGCACCCGCCCGGACTGGGCCTCGATCAGCCGGGGCAGCAATTTCACCAGCGTGCTCTTGCCGCTGCCGTTCGGGCCGACGATCGCGAGGCACTCCCCGGGCCGCACGTCGAGTGAGACGTCGTCAAGCGCGGGCGGCGCTTGCGTCGGCGTGTAGCGAAAGACGACGTGCTCAAACCGGACCTCCGGGGGCCGGCCGGGTTGCAGCTTGCGGGCCCGGGCCGGGGAGCGTTCTTCCGGCAGGTCGAGGAACTCGAACACGCGCGCCGCGGCCGCCCCGGAGCGCTGCACCATGTTGTACACGTTGGCGATCTTGCGGACGGGGTCGAGCATGGCGGCGAGCAGCGCGACCATGGTCATGAACTGGGCCGCGCTCATCTCGCCTGCGAACGTGCGCCCGGCCAGCCAGATAATCCCTGCGCAGGTGATCAGAACGCCCACCACTTCGATCAGCGGCGAAGCGACGGACTCGATCCACGCCAGCTTGAGAAGCTGGCGGAGCATGTTCCGCTCGATCCCCCACATCCGGCGGCGCTCGTGGCCCTCGCGGCCGTAGCCCTTGACCACGTCCACGCCCTGGAGCGTCTCCTCGAGCCCGCCGAGCATCACGCCGTAGCCCTGGAGCAGCCTTACGGTCGCCTTGCGGACGTGGCGGCCGAAGTACCAGAGGATGCCGATCGCGACGGGCGCGATGGCCAGGACGATGAGCGTGAGGCGCGCGTCGATCCACAGCGCGACGATGAGCACGCAGATGGCCTTGAGCGGCTCTCGGGCGACCTTGCCGAAGAGCGTGGTAATGCCGAGGAAGATCTCGCGCGTGTCGGAAAGGAACTGGTTGACGCGCGTGGAGACGTCGCCGCTGATCTCGCTCACCGGTACGCGCAGTGACTTGCGGTACATGTGCCGTCGCAGGTCCATCAGCGTGCGATGCGTCGCGAAGAGCACGAGGTACTGCGAGAAGACGCGGAAGACGTTTCCGAGCAGGTTCACGACGAGCAGCGCCCCGAGCAGGATGGCCAGCGTTTGCATCCGGT
>CAADGM010000151.1 GCA_900696535.1 uncultured Planctomycetota bacterium | reverse complement strand
TCGCGCGGCCTGTCCTGTGCCCAGGCGGCCAGTCCGAAGACCGCCAGCATCCCCACGATGATCAGCGGACTGAACGAGACGAAACGCATCGCTCGCGCGCTCCTTTCTGTTCAAGACGCGGCCGACCGCGTCGGGCTCGGGTGCCGGGCAGGCCGCTCAGCCCTGCCGGCCCAGCGCGTCCCGGGTGGGCCCGTGGACGACGTTGCCGTCGTGTGTGACCAGCGCTCCCTTGATGATGTCGTCCGCCAGGTCGAGGTTGAACTGCTTGTCCTTCTCGTTCCAGAAGGCCAGCAGGAACGTCGTCAGGTTCCGCGAGTAGAGCAGGCTCCCGTGCAGCGCCAGTTCGGACGGCAGGTTCAGGGGGGCGCAGATCTTCACGCCGTGCCGCACCACCGTCTGCCCGGGCTCGGTCAGCGTGCAGTTCCCGCCGGCGGTCGCCGCCAGATCGACGATGACCGATCCTGGCTGCATGCCTTTGACCATGTCCTCCGTGATGAGCTTGGGCGCCTTGACGCCGCCAATCAGCGCCGTCGTGATCACCACGTCGCTCGCGGCGCACTGCTGCGCGATGAGCTCGGCCTGCTTGCGGTAGAACTCCTGTGAGAGTTCCTTGGCGTAGCCGCTGGCTGTTTGCGCGTCCTCCGCGCTTTCAACCCCGACGAACTTCGCCCCCAGGGACTGGATCTGCTCGCCGACGGCCTTGCGCGTGTCGGTCGCCGTGACCGTCGCGCCGAGCCGCCGGGCCGTGGCGATCGCCTGGAGCCCCGCCACGCCGGCGCCGATGACGAAGACCTTCGCCGAGAATACGGTGCCGGCGGCCGTCATGAACATGGGGAAGTACTTGGGCAGCTCGTTGGCCGCGATCAGCACTGCCTTGTATCCGGCGATGTTGGCCATGCTCGACAGCGTGTCCATCGACTGGGCCCGCGTGGTGCGCGGGATGCAGTCCGTCGAGAACGCGCTGATGCGGCGCTCGGCCAGCTTCCGCACGGCCTCGAGATTGATCGTCGGATTCAGCGTCGTGATCAGCATCGCCCCGGGACGCAGCGCCTCGACCTGCGCCGCCGTCGGCGGCTGCACCATGAACGCGAAATCTCCGCCGGACAGCAGGGCGCGCGCGTCGGACTCGATCACCGCGCCCACCTCCAGGTACTTGGCGTCGGCGAAGTACGCCGCCTCGCCGGCGCCGCGCTCCACCGCCACCTCTACCCCCTTGGCCACGAGCTTCTTCACCGACTCGGGCACGAGGGCCACGCGCCGCTCGCCCTCCAACGTCTCTCGGGGCACCACGATCTTCATGGCGTAGTCTCGCTTTGGGCTCTTGGGTCAACGCACGGTCGACCACGGAGTGAGTTCCCGATCCGCGCCGAGGCGGCATTGTAACGCCGCGCTTGCCTCCGGGTGGATGTCTCGCACCTGCGCGGTCCTGATTCCCCCGTGCGCCGCCCCCGACACTGATCCGATCAGCCCCCGTCGCGCCTACGTGCCTGCGTACAGCCGGTGGGACTCGATATAGGCGCGCACCGACTCCGGCACGAGGTATCGAATCGAGCGGCCCGCCCGCACGCGGCCTCGAATCTCCGTGCTGGCAATATCAATTCGCGGTCCGCTGACCACTTGATCAAGAAGCCGGCGGGCCTGAGCCGCTGAGAAGCGCGCCAGAAGATGGTCGATGGATGGCGGCTCATGGCCTGGCCGCGCTGCGGCCACGATCGTGCACGCTTCGACCAGCTCGTCCGCGCGGTACCACGTGGTCAGCTCCGCCAGGCTGTCCATGCCGATCAGCCAGTACAGCGCCACGCCCGCGCCGAGCACGCCGCGGAAGTGGCTCACCGTCGTCAGCGTGTAGTTCGGCCCCGTCTGCCTCGCTTCCCAGTCACTCACTTCAAAGAGCGCGTCGTCCTGCACCGCCAGCCGGCACATCGCCAGCCGGTGCTCGACGGACGTGAGCGCCACGCTCGGCTTGTGTGGCGGCTGGCGACTGGGGATCAGGACAACGCGCTCGATGCCCAGGCGCTCGGCCACGTGCCGGCTGACAATCAGGTGGCCGTGATGAACCGGGTCGAACGATCCGCCGAAGAGAAGCACGCGTTGGGCAGGTGTAGCGTTCACTGGGAACCGAAGTGTACCGCGTGCCCGCGCAGCGTGAAGTGATGCGCCCCCTACCCTGCTCGCTCAGGCGTCGTAGCCCCGGCCGACGCTCTCCTCCAGCTCACGCACGACGTCAGCGATCCCGTCCAGGCGCGGGTGAATCTCGATCGCGCGGCGGTAGTAATACAGCGCCCCGACGAGGTTGTGCTGCTCGACACAGGCATGGCCCAGGGCCGCGGCGGCCGCAAAATGGCCAGGGTTCAGCCGCAGCGCCTGGCGATACGCCCGGTCGGCCTCGGGCACGCGCTCGAGCGACGCCAGCACCAGCCCGTGCTGAAAGTGCGCCTCGGCGAAGTCGGGTTCGTCGGCGATGAGCTGGCGAAGTGTCTGGTCGGCGGCGTGGAAATCACCCCGCTTGAGCTGGGCGATGCCCTCGGAGAGTGCACGGGTCCCGCGCGGCGTACCACTCTGCATCCAGATGCGCCACAGTCCATACTCAGCGAGCTCGACGACGCCCTGGTCCGGGTGGTGCAGGAGCAGGCTCAGCACGCCGGCCTCTTCACGCGAGCCGGCAGCGCTGAGGTACAGGACCGCGGAGCGGACCGTCTCGCTGCGACTCTCTTTCAGGAGGGGCGCGACGCTTTCGAAGTTCGGGTGATCGGCCAGCAGGCGCGAGAGCGTGGGCTCGTCGACGGGAAAGTGCCCGCGCGCCGAGCGGAGAACCTGGTCGATTGTGGCCTGGAGGTGGACCACTACTACCTGCTGTTTCCTCTGTGCCGGCCTGGCGGTGCCTGTGCAGCACCGAATGGCCCGGAGCCTCGGACCACGCATCGCGCTGGGGGCGGCACGCCGATCCCCCCTTCTCATCGGCGACCCACCGCGAGTATTACCTCACCCTACTCCTTTCGAGCACGTGAGTCAATTCAATCATCACGGCGGCTGCGGCTTGACGAATCGCGACGTATCCCCGTATACGCGGGCGCGGTCCGACCCAACCTGTCGGCACGAGGCGAAGGAGATCACAAATGACTGCATTCACCCGATCGCGCGCCCGGTCCTGGCATATCTGGGCCGCTTGCCTGCTGCTCACGCCGGTCGCCTGCGAGCGGAACGCTCCCCCGCAGCCGGCTACGCCGGCAGCTACGTCGGCCGACGCGCAATCGTCGCCGACTGCGACGGCGCCCCCGGCCTCCGTGGTCGCGGCACCGCCCGCGGTCGCCTCCGCAGCCCCACAGGTCCGCGTGCCGGTCGCCCCGCCGCCGGTACCGATCCCGCCGCGGGAGCCCACCAGGACGTTTCTCGACCGGCCCGAAGCCGCGGGCGTCTTCCGGGTCGTCAGCTACAACATCAAGTGGAACAGCATCTTCCCTGCCGTCTCGAAGGAGGGCGCCGAGAAGTTCGCCCGCGTCTTTCGGGCCCTCGACCCGGACGTGATTGGCTTGCAGGAGATCGGCCGCAACCCGTCCGAGCGCGACAACCCCGCCGCCAGGACTTGGACCGCCGACGACGTGCGGCAACTCCTGGACCAGCTTCGCCCCTTGCCCGGCGGGGCCCGCTGGCACGCCTACGGCGCGAATTCGAACGTAATCGCCAGCAAGTACCCGCTCCAGATGACGTCGGACCGCGTCCGCCCGCCGGACGAGCGCGGACCGGCCATCGCGCTGGTCGACCTGCCGACCGCCAAGGGACCACGTGGCCTGTACGTCATCAACACGCACCACAAGTGCTGCGACGGCACCAAGAACGACCCGCGGCGACAAGTGCAGTCCGACGCGATCATGGCCTGGATCCGCGACGCGCGGCAGACGGGCGGAGAGGTTGATCTTGAGGACGGCACCGGGATCGTAATTCTCGGCGACTTCAACCTTGTGGGCGGCCAGCAACCACTCGTCACGCTCACAGACGGCGACATCGTCGACGAGCAGCGCTTCGGCGCCGACTTCGAGCCTGACTGGGACGAGACTTCCCTCACCGACGCGAAGCCGATGCACAACATCGACGGCTCCGAGTCGTGGACCTGGCGTGACGACAACCAGCCCTTCGAGCCCGGCCGGCTCGACTTCATCGTCTACAGCGACAGTGTGCTCGAAGCGGTCAAGAAGTTCGGGCTGAACACGACCGCCATGGCCGATGAGGAGCTCGAGGCCGCGGGCCTCCAGCGCTGGGACGTCTGCAAGGACGACATCGGCCGCGAGTACGACCACCTGCCGCTCGTCGTCGACTTCGTCTACCGAGGCGTGGCCGGCGCCGCTGAAGCGCCGGGCGAAGAGGGCGACTGACGCCCGGCCGGTCGCGGCCAACCGACTCGCGCGGCGTCCGGCGCCATCCATCCGAACCGCGACCATCAGGGAGCGGCCTCCCCCGGCGGGCGGCACTCGTCCATCCGCGGGCGCGCGACCACAGCGGCCCAGCGTGTTCCAGAACTGGCGATAAAAGGAGCGGGCCGCTACCACCGTCTGGCTGAAGGACGGTGACGACCCGCTCCACGTTGCGAGAGTGCGCGCCCCGTCGTGCTCGGGACACGCACAGGTGGTGTAGCGACGCCCGAAGGTGGGTGGCGTCGTAGCTGTATTCCATAGACGGCCCCCGCTATTCGAGCCAGTCAGGAATTCCCGCCGGCGACAATTGCCGACACGCTGGCCGACACGGCGGGATCGGCCTGGTAACCCCGCTGGGGCGCGCGTTCCACGACATGTGCCGCCGACTGGATTCCCGCGTGCGCGGGACTCACGAAAGCGGTTTGCTGGAGTGACGCAGCGTGCCTGCGCCACAACCGCTGGGAGTCCGCCCACCGGGCCGGTCTTCATCCGCTTTGCCCTGCGGCGGCGGCCTCGAAGCCGTCGAAACGAAGCACCCGTGCCAAGAGCCGCGCCCGGCCGCCCCAGAAGTCGTAACCAGCTTTGTGCAAAGGCGTTAGGAGCGCTCCTCCGCGACCGGTTGCCCACTTTCGCCCTTTGCCATACGATTCTCCGATGTTGGGCGGTTCCCACGGCCCGCTCGGCCCGCGACAATGCCGCCCGGTGTGCGGCCGGCGGCCGGGTGCAGGACGGGCCGTGGCCCTGCGGGCCTTGGACGCGCGGGCGGTCGTCGACCCGCCGACCCCCGAGTCCGACTCGAGCCCGGCTGCGAGAGTCGCCGGTCGCAATGGACGAGGACACAGAGAGATGATTCCATCGGCCGTGATTGAGCACGCGTCGCAAACCCAGGCCGTCAACCTCGAGCCGCTGTTCGCGCCGCGCTCGGTCGCGGTCGTGGGTGCCTCGCGGACCACGGGCTCGGTCGGGAACGCCATCATCACGAACCTGATCTATGGCGGCTTCACGGGCGTGGTCTACCCCGTCAATCCGAAGACCAAGAGCATCCTGGGCAACCGGTGTGTGAAGACCGTCGAGGAGATTGACGACCACGTCGACCTGGGCGTCATCGTCATCCCCGCGCCGCAGATCCAGGCCGCCGTCGCAACGATGGCGGATCGCGGCACGCGGCACTTCGTGGTCATCTCGGCCGGCTTCAAGGAGGTCGGCGGCGAAGGCGTCAAGCGCGAGAACGACTTGCGCGCCCTGTGCCAGGAGCGTGGCCTGACTATCGTCGGCCCGAACTGCCTGGGGATCATCAACACGGACCCGGCCGTCAGCCTGAACGCGACGTTCGGCCGGGGCATGCCGGCGCCAGGGCCCTTCGGGCTGATCTCGCAGAGCGGCGCGCTGTGCACGGCCCTGCTCGACTACGCCAAGGGCGTGGGCATCGGCTTCTCGCGCTTCGTGAGCTTCGGCAACAAGGTCGCGGTCCGCGAGACGGATCTGCTGCTCGCCCTGGCCGCCGATCCGCTCACGAAGGCCATCCTGATGTACGTGGAGGAGCTCTCGCACGGGCAGGAGTTCATCGAAACCTGCCACCGGATCACGCATGGGCCGAACGCCAAGCCGATCATTGCCATCAAGACCGGCCGCACGAGCGAGGGCGCCGCCGCCGCCGCTTCGCACACCGGCTCGCTCGCCGGCTCGGACGAGGTGTACGACGCCGTGCTGGCCCAAGCCGGCGTGCTGCGCGTCGACAGCGTCAAGGAGCTGTTCGACTGCGCCGAGGTCTTCGAGGACCAGACGCTGCCCAACGGCAAGATGACCGCCGTGGTCACGAACGCCGGCGGCCCCGGCATCATGGCTACCGACGCGTGCATTCGCAGCGGGATGAAGCTCACCCGCTTCCAGGAGTACACGCTCAAGTCGCTCAAGTACCAGCTCCCCGCCGCGGCCAGCCTGAAGAACCCGGTCGACGTGATCGGCGACGCCAAGCACGACCGCTACCGGGCCGCGCTCGACGCCGTCGCGGCCGACGAAGGCGCCGACCAGGTTCTCGTGATCGTCACGCCTCAGACCATGACCGACGTAACCCAAATCGCCGAGGTGATCCGCGACACGAAGGGCTTCTGCGGCAAGCCGGTGGTGGCGTGCCTGATGGGGCTGGTCGACGTCTCGGCCGGCGTGAAGATCCTGCGCGATGGCGGCGTGCCGACGTTCGCGTTCCCGGAGGACGCCATGCGGGCGATGTCGGCCAAGTGCCGGTTCGCGGCCTGGTCGCGCCGTCCGCTGGAAGCGCCACGGCGATTCGAGGTGGAGCGTGACGCCGTCGCGAGAATCCTGGACGAGGAGCTGGCCGCCGGCCGCCCACAGCTCATCGAACTCAAGGCGCTGGAGGTCTTCCGCCGTTATGGCTTCCCGGTCGTGCCGTACGAGCTGGCCCGCACGGCCGACGAAGCGGTGGCCGCGGCCACGCGCATCGGCCTGCCGGTCGTGCTCAAGATCGTGGGGCCGAAGATCCTGCACAAGACGGACGTGGGCGGGGTGAAGCTGAACCTGGGCGATGAGCAGGCCGTGCGGCAGGGCTACGCGGACATGATCGCGGGTGTGCGCGACAAGCTCGGCGCTGACGTGGAGATCTGGGGGGTGCTCGTGCAGAAGATGCTGCCCAAGGGACGCGAGATCATCCTGGGCATGAGCCGCGACCCGCGCCTGGGCCCACTGCTCATGTTCGGCCTGGGCGGCATCTACACCGAGGCGCTCAAGGACGTGGCCTTCCGGCTCGCCCCCATCGACGAGCGCACCGCCACCGAGATGATCGGCTCGATCCGCTCGCACAAGCTGCTGCTGGCCTTCCGCGGCGAGCCGGCCTCGGACGTGCCCGCCGTGGCCGACGCGCTGCTGCGGCTCTCGCAGCTCGTGACCGACCACCCGCGGATCAGCGAGCTCGACGTGAACCCGCTGATCGTCTACGCCCAGGGCAAGGGCGCGATGGTGGCCGATGCGCGCGTCATTCTGACCGGCAACTGACCGCGACAAGTGTGCTGACGAGGTTCGGAAGCGAGAAGTAAGAAACGAGAAATGAGAAGTAAGAAGTGAAGAGAGAGTTGCCCCCACTGACGCCCCCAGGAAGACTCTATCCGACTGACAGCAACGGCCAACAGCAGGGGCGCTTCATTCTGACTTCTCACTTCGCAATTCTCGATTGAGGACGGAGCTAACCATGCCCTCTGACTGGCGCCAACGCTACGCCGCCAAGATCAAGACCGCCGCCGAGGCCATCAAGACGATCCGCCCGGGCGACCGCGTGTACGTCGGCTCGGCCTGCGGCGAGCCCCAGGAGCTGGTCCGCGCGCTGGCCGCCGCCGGAGACAACCTGGCCGACACCGAGGTCGTGCACGTGCTGACGTTCGGTGTGGCGCCGTACGCCCAGGAGCGCTACGCCAGCCGCTTTCGCGCCAATGCCTTCTTCATCGGCAACAGCGTGCGGCAGGCAGTCAACGAGGCCCGCGCTGACTACACGCCGATCTTCCTGTCGCAGGTCCCCAGCCTGTTCAAGACCAAGCGCCTGGCGATCGACGTGGCGCTGGTCAGCGTCAGCCCGCCCGACGAGTACGGAAACTGCTCGCTGGGCGTGTCCGTGGACATCACCAAGGCCGCGGTGGAGTCCGCCAAGGTCGTCATCGCGCAGGTCAACCGCCACATGCCGCGCACACTGGGCGACTGCTTCGTGAACGTGCGGCACATCTCCGCGCTGGTCGAGCACGACGAGCCGCTGCTCGAGTGGCCCGCGATCGGCGAACCGGACGAGGTCACCGAGCGCATCGCGCAGCACCTCGAGCGGCTCATCCCTGACGGCGCGACGCTTCAGCTCGGCATCGGCCGCATCCCCGACACGGTCGCCAGCCTGCTGACCCAGAAGAACGACCTCGGCATCCACACCGAGATGTTCTCCGACGGCGTGCTCAAGCTGGCCAAGGCCGGCGTCCTCACCGGCAAGTACAAGACGTGCAATCCGGGCAAGATCGTCGGCAGCTTCGCCGCGGGAAGCCGCGCGCTGTTCGAGTTCATGCACGACAACCCGATGATCGAGATGCACCCCAGCGACTACACCAACCACCCGGTGGTCATCAGCGCGCATGAGAACATGATTGCGATCAACGCCGCCCTGGAGGTCGATCTCACCGGCCAGGTCGTGGCCGACTCCCTCGGGCACATGATGTACAGCGGCATCGGCGGCCACGACGACTTCATCCGCGGCGCCGCCCTGGCCAAGGGCGGCAAGCCCATCATCGCCATGCCCAGCACCGCCGACACGCCCGAGGGCGTCAAATCCCGCATTGTCGCCACGCTCCAGGAAGGCGCCGGCGTCATCACCACGCGAGGCGATACGCACTACATCGTCACCGAGTACGGCGTGGCGTACCTGCACGGCAAGACCATGCGCGGGCGGGCCATGTCACTGATCAGCATCGCGCATCCGGACTTCCGCGGTGAACTGCTGCACAACGCCAAGCGCCGCAAGATCGTCTACCCCAACCAGATCATGCCGCCGGCGCAGGCTCCCTACCCGGCCGAGTACGAGGAGACCTACCGCACGCGGGACGGGCAGGAGATCTTCATCCGCCCGATCCGTCCCGACGACGAGCCGATGATGCGGGAGATGTTCTACCAGTTCAGCGAGCAGACCAAGTACCTGCGCTACCACGCCGCCCTGAAGACCATGCCGCACAACAAGATGCAGGTCTTCTGCACGGTAGATTACGACGCCGAGATGGCCATCGTCGCCATCGCCGGCAAGCCCCCGCACGAGGACATCATCGGCGTGGCCCGCTACCTGGCCGACGCCGAGCGGCAGACCGCGGAGGTCGCCTTCACCGTCGCCGATGCCTACCAGCGCAAGGGCCTGGGCACGTTCTTTTTCGACAAGCTCGTGCGCATCGCGCGGAGCCGCGGCATTCACACGTTCTACGGCTACGTACTGGTCGAGAACTCCGGAATGCTCAAGATCTTCCACCGCTCCGGAATGGTCATCGAGACGCAGACCGAGGGCGACGTCGTCCGCGTGACCATGAAGCTGCCGCCGGAGACGCCGGCGGGTTGATGGGACGAGGACTCGGCGTCGTGCCCACCGCGCGGCTCACGCGCTACGCGCGCCCCGCCGCGATCCCCGCCATCAGGCCGAAGTGCCCGCACCCGGCCCCCTCGCGACGAAACGAGTACAGCAACTCGCCGCGACACATCGTGCAAAGCCCCGCCACCTCGATCCGCGTCGGCTGCACGCCCGCCGCCACGAGCTGCCGGCGGTTGGCCTCCCACAGGTCGAAGAACATCCTCCCATCCCGGCGGCCGAAGAGCTGTTCGTGCTCGTCCAGGACGGCCGCCGCGGCGTACACGTCCTCCCGCACCTCGTAGCAGCACGGGCCAGCCCCGGGGCCGATTCCCGCACGCAGAGTACCCGGGCGACAGCCGTACTCGCGCTGCATCGTCTCCACGAGCAGGGCTGTGATGCGCGCCACTGTGCAGCGCCAGCTCGCGTGCGCTAAGCCCACCACGCGGAGCACCGGGTCGTACGCGAGAACGAGCGGGCAATCCGCTGAGAAAGTCATGACGGGCAGGCCCGGAATCATCGTAACCACGCCGTCCGTGTCGTCGAGCGGACGCGCCGGGCCATCCTCGTCGATGGCCACGATCTGCGGACGATGGACCTGCACGCAGTGGTGCAGCCGGTCGGCATCCAGACCCAGATCGCCCGCCATCGACGCGCGACGCGCCGCGCGCGCCGAAGCCTGCGCATCGCCCCGAGCGGAAACGTCAGCCGGACGCGTCGATAGCGCGTGCCGCAGATGCGCCTCATTCCGCAGGCTGGCGAACTGGAGATAGCGCCTCCCACCGAGAGCAACAAGTTCCATCATGCGGCCCCCGGGCGAAGCAGCACCTTGAGCTGCTCCGGGCGCGCGGCGGCGGCGAAGGCTTCCTCCGCCTGCGCCAGCTCGTACTCGCCGGTCACCAGGTCCGCGACCTGCACCGCACCCGACGCGAGCAGCTCGATCGCGCGCGGAAACGCGCCGCAGCGGCTGCCAACCAGGCGAACCTCGTTGATCACGATGGGCGCGAGGTCGATCGGCTCCGGCCGAGCGTACGTGCTCTTGAGCACCAGCGTGCCGCACGGACGGCACAAGTTCAGCCCCAGCCGCATCCCCTCCGGCGATCCCGTGCAGTCGACGACAACGTCGAACTCCGCCGCGGGCCGCAGCCCGGCGACATCGACGCACTCGAAGCCCTCCCGTCGCAACCGGGCCAGCCGTGGTCCGGCGTGGCCGAAGACGGTCACCCGGCAGGGCGTGGTCGCGAGCACGCGGGCCACGAGCACGCCAAGGCGCCCCGGTCCCAGCAGAGCGACGCGCGTCGCCGGAGTCGGCTCGAACTCATCGAGCACATGAGCCGCCGCCGCCAGCGGCTCGACAAACACTGCCACCGCGTCGCCCAGGCTGTCCGGTATGAGGTGGCAATTCGCGATCGGCAGCGCGAGCCGCTCGGCAAAGGCGCCGTCGCGGCCAACGATGCCAAGCACCGTCCGATTCGGGCAGTGATTCGTGCGTCCCGACCGGCAGGTCTCACAGGTGCGGCACGGGCAGTTGATCTCGCCGACCACGCGCCGCCCGACCAGTTTGCCCGCGCCGGTCATGACCGTCCCGACGAACTCGTGGCCCAGCACCCCCTCGAACCCCATGTAGCCCCGGGCGATCTCCAGATCCGTAGCACAGATCCCCGCCGCCTCGACACGTACTAGAGCCTCGCCCTCAGCGGCCCGCGGCGCCGGACGATCCGCAGCGAAGCGGATGCCAGCCGGTCTCGATCGGTCTACGACGACAGCCCGCATGACGTCTGCGGCCAGCCCTTCGATCACCGTGACTACTTCGCCGGCCCGGGCCAGAGCCACTCGACCACGTCGCGGGTCTCGTAGGCCATCTTCTCGACGGAGTTGTTGTACGGCGGCCGGCGCTGCTCCGGGACGGTGCCCGCCTGCGCGAAAAGCTGCTCCGCGTTCCCCTCCTGCCACGCCTCCCAGGCCGCCACGTCCGTGCTGTGTGTCACGCCCGTCAGGCGCACCAGCGACTCCTCGCACTGGTGCACTACCGCGAAGTCGTCGTCGCGTAGCGCGGCGATCAGCGTCGCGATGACCTCCGCGTCCGGAAACGAACCCAGTCCGCGCGCTGCCGCGATGCGAGCGTGCCGATCCGTATCGTAGCGCAGCCGCTGAATGCACGTCGTCCGCGCCAGCTCCATCTGCTCCTCGGGCACCTGCCCGGCGGCAAGCAGGTCGGCCAGCGCCACGGCCGCATCCCAGCGAACCAGCTCACTCGGCGGGTAGACCTCTTCCGCCGGGTGATCGCGGTAGTTCAGAAGCTTCAGGACGGTCTCGGCGGCCCGCGGGTCGCCGGTGCGAGCCAGCGCGCGAATCGCCACGCAACGCGTCTGCGCGTCGCTCTCCAGGCAGGCGATCGCCATGAACCCCTTGATCGCCCACTCCTTCTTGTGGTGGTCCGCCCGGGCGATGCGCGTGATGGCGTCTCGGCGGATGTCGGCGTCTTCCGCCGAGACGGCCACGATCATGTACTGCTCGGGCGTGCGCCGCGGCGAGAACAGCTCTTGCGCGATGCTGTCCAGCTTCGCGTCGATCTTCTTCTCGCCGCAACCCGTGAGAAGACACAGCCCGATGACCGGGCCGATCAGCAGCCAGGGCCGCGACGATCGTGCCGGCAGCGCCGGCCTGGGGAGTGGGTCATGCGGTCGGCGTGGCCCGCCGGGCAAGATTGACATAGCGCTCCGCCTCAACGTGCTCGACATGCTCGATCCGCTCTCCGAGGAACCGCGAGCCGACGCGCTGGAAGCGTGCCGGGTTGTCACTCACGAAGCACCGGAGAATACCCGGCGCCGCCGAGCCCGACAATGCGCCCGCCGCCTCCAGGTGCGAGCGCACCGCGAGCGACGTCTCGCGCCCGCTGTCCACGACTTCGACGCCCGGCCCCAGGCACGCGGCGATTGCGTCGCGCAGCAACGGGTAGTGCGTGCAGCCCAGCACGGCGACCCCGATGTCGCGCCCGCGGAGCGCCCCTAAATAGCTCTCGACCGCCAGCTTCACGATCGGGTCGTCGCACTCGCGGCCCTCCTCCACCAGGGGCACGAACAGCGGGCACGGCTGCGCGACCACCGGCTGGTCCGGGTCGAGCGCCGCCACCGCCGCCTGGTACGCCCCGCTGCTGATCGTCGCCTCGGTGCCGAGCACGACGATCGCGCGGCCCCGCGCCGCCCGCACCGCCGCCGCGGCGCCCGGAGCCACGACGCCGATAACCGGCACGGGTAGCTCGGCCTCGAGTGTGTCCAGCGCCAGCGCGCTGGCCGTGTTGCACGCTGCCACAACCAGCTTCGGCTCGTAGCCCAGCAGGAAGCTGGCCGTCTCAAGGGCGAACTGGGCCACCGTCGGGCGGCTCTTTATGCCGTAGGGCACCCTGGCCGTATCCCCGAAGTACACGATGTTCTCGTGCGGGAGAAGCTGGCGCAGGTGACGCACGACGGACAGCCCCCCGAGTCCGGAATCGAAGACGGCGATCGCGGCGCTGTTCATACGGCCCTCCATGACCGGCTCAGTTCCACGCGGTCCATCATGCCCGAAGCGGCTCCGAGTTGCCAGCGTCCAAGCCGTGCCACCCGAAGAGCAACAAGCGCCTTTACCGGTCGATTCGGGAGCGCGGTGCGCTCCGTCGGCTCGTCACCGTCGACGCCGAGCCGGCGTTATTGGGCCGCCGGGCCCGCGTCGCCGCCCGCGACATCCTTGCGCGCCGATTCTGCGCCCGCTCTGGCAACGCCGGAGTGAGGATGCCGCTGCGGCGGGTCGATGAAACCCACGGAGCCGGGACGGTGGGCGTGAGTCGGCGCGCCTCCTCGCGTGTGAGCGGGTGGCCGCGACCGTTGCTCCCAGCCCGCGGCCTCCCTGAGTGCCGTTGCCGCGAAGGCTGGATTCACGCCAACGCGGGAGCCGTGCCAGGTTAGGCGGGATCGCACGGACGCGATCAGCCGGCGGGCGACGCCGGCGATGACCCGTAGTTTCGCGGAAGCCGCAGCGAGATCACTGCATGAAGCCGCAGATGACGAGCGCTAAGCGTCCGAGCGTGGGCGACCTGGCAAGCGAGGTGCTGGGAAACCTGGCGTTCATGATCACGAACTCATCCGCCGTGCAGCCACCCCCGTCGGCCGCGCCGCTCAGCGGCGTGATCGGCTACGACGGTCCGCATCGGGGCACGCTCCGCTGCTGGTGCACGCCCCGGTTCGCATCCCAACTGGCGGCGAACCTGCTCGGGGTAGACCCGCAGGAGGACTCGGCCCAGGCGGGTGCGATCGACGCGGTCCGCGAGTTGCTGAACGTGCTCTGCGGCCACCTGGTCACCTGCTGGTACGGAACCGAGTCCGTCTTCAATCTCTCGATCGCAGAGGTGTGTCCCTGCCAGGGACCGCCGCCCACCGGGCAGGACGGTGAGGACTGGTGGCGGGGTGACGTGGACGGCGAGCCCTTCGTCCTGATGCACAAGCCGGCGGAGTAGTCACGGCCACGCAGCCCGCCGAGGAGTTCCCCCTGTGCAAGCCGACTGCGTTCCCGACCTGACCGACGCCGAGTATGAGCTGTTTCGTCGGCTCATCTACGACAAGTGCGGCATCAATCTCGGCCCGCAGAAGCAGCAACTGGTGCGCGCCCGGCTCGGCAAGCGAATGCGGGCTGGGCAGTTCAACTCCTACCGGGCGTACTACGACTTCGTCCGGGGAGACGCCAGCGGCAACGAGCTGGCCGGGCTGATCGACGCGATCTCAACCAACACGACCCACCTGTTCCGCGAGTCGCAGCACTTCGAGTTTGTCAGGAAGATGCTGCGCACCTGGCTCGATGACTCCGCCTGGCGGGCCGCGAACAACGAGCTGCGCTGCTGGAGCGCGGGGTGCTCGAGCGGCGAGGAGCCGTACTCCCTGGCCATGACGCTCGACGACGCGCTTTCGGCCAGCCGGACACCTTGGCGCATCCTGGCCACCGACATCTCCACCCAGATTCTCGACCGTGCCCGGCGGGGGGTGTACGAATCCCACCGCCTGGGCACGGTCCCTGCGGAATTCCGCCGACGCTACTTCGTGCCCGCGGGCAAGCGCGGCGACAACCTGGTGCAGGTGCACCCCAACATCCAGTCGCGGATCGCCTTCGCCCACCTGAACCTGATGTCGCCGACCTTCCCCTTCCGGCTCGGCTTTCACTTCATCTTCTGCCGCAACGTCATGATCTACTTCGACCGCGCCACGCAGGAGGGGCTCGTGGAGCGCTTCACACGGCACCTGCGACCGGGCGGGCACCTGATCATCGGACACTCCGAGAGCCTGAACGCCATCAAGCACGCGCTCGAGTACGTCCAGCCCACGATCTACCGCAAACCGGAGCGTTAAGTGCCCGTCTCGACGCCGGCTGCCGACGTCCTGCTCCTACCCGGCGAGGTCAGCGTCGTGGCGCAGCCCACGACCATCCGCACCATTGTCGGAAGCTGCGTCGCCGTGTGTCTCTGGGACCGCGTGCGGCGCGTCGGCGGCGTCAACCACTTCCTGCTCCCGCGCCCCATCCCGGAGATGCCGCCCAGCGCCCGCTTCGGCACGCTGGCGATGCGGCAGCTCATCGAGCGCGCCTGCCTGCTGGGCGCCAAGCCTGATCGCATGGAGGCCGCCGTCATCGGCGGGGCGTACGCCGCCGGCGCGAGCTGCGGCATCGCCATCGGCGATGAGAACGTGGCCGTGGCGCTCGACTTCCTCGCGGAGATGGGCGTGCGCGTCCTGCGCCGTGAGACAGGCGGCACCCACGGACGTCGCATCCTCTGCGATCCGGCCACGGCCCGGCTGGACGTTCAACAACTGCGGGGATGGGGCCAGGCACTCGGGGGAAGCGGACAGTGAACGCGGCTCCTCCCCTGCGCGTGCTGCTCATCGATGACGCCCCGCTGCTGCGTCGGGCACTGGCGGCGCAGCTCGCCGGTCAGTCCGGTCTCCACGCGACGGCCTGCGACGGATCGATCCCGTCGATCCGCGCGCAGCTCATGGCACTGCACCCCGACGTCGTCGTTGTCGATCTCGGTCTTCGCTCAACCGACGCCATCTCGATCCTTCGCCGGCTGCGGACGCACTACCCTGTCCCGACGCTGGTGCTCGCCGACGCGCCCGCGGCGCGCGGCGAGCGCAGTGTCGAGGCCCTCGAGGCCGGGGCCCTCGAGGTGTTGCCGCGCCCGACCAACCTGAAGGCCGACGCGATCAGCGAGTTCGCCGTGACGCTCGCGCTCCGCATTCGCCGCGCCGCCCTGGCCCGACGCCCGGGCGCCCCCCTGACGGTGGGCCTCGCACCGCGAGCCGGGTTCAGGATCGCGGGGCTCGAGCCAGCCGAGTACGTCGTCGTGGTCGGCGCCTCAACCGGCGGACCGGAGGCCCTGCGCGGACTGATTGAGTCCGCGCCGGCCGACTTCCCCCCCACCGTCATCGTGCAGCACATCCCCGCCGCGTTTACGCGCTCGCTGGCAGCGCGGCTGGCCAGCACCGCGAGCATCCGCGTCACCGAGGCGGTCGATGGCGAGCCGCTGCGCGTCGGCTGCGCGCTGATTGCGCGCGGGGATACGCACCTGACGATCCGCCCGGCGGCGGGGGGTTGGGTCGCGCGCTACACGCACCAGCAGCCCGTCAATGGCCACTGCCCCAGCGTGGACGTGCTCTTCGACTCGGCCGTGCCAGCAGGCAAGCGCGCGATCGCCGTCCTGCTGACCGGAATGGGGGCTGACGGTGCGGCTGGGCTCCTGCGGCTGTACCAGGCGGGGGCGCTGACCATCGCCCAGGACGCGGCTTCGAGCGTGGTCTACGGAATGCCCAAGGTGGCGGCCCAGCTCGGCGCCGCTCGCCTCACCGCCCCGCCGGCCGACATACCCGGCCTGATCGTCAAGACGCTCCGGAGCGAGCGGCCCCAGGCGATAGCGCCACAAGCTGCTCGTGGATGAGCGCTGAGAGCTCCCGCACGTCCGCCACCCGATGCAGCCCATAGAAGTACTCGCGGTCGAGCGCGATGCGATCCTGCGCCAGCGCGGCGGCAATCGCCTCGACCCGCTGGTCGTATCGCGCGGCCAGCCACGGTTCGACTTCCAGCAGGCGCGCGTTCACGCGCCGAATCTCGCTGAAGATCGCTGCCCGCTCGACCCGCGCGCTGCGGGACCGCGGCGCGCGGCGCAGCTCCTCGGACCGGCGAACCCACTCCGCCCGCGCCGCCAGCAGCTCCGGCGGAGCCTGAGCCAGGTGGCGCTGCGGGTTGTGCCGCACGTCCCGGGCAGCGTGGCGAGCGGCGAGCCAGTCCCCGATGCCGAGGCGAGAACGTGGCAGCGGCAGGCGAAGCGTCGCGCTGACGCAGGCCATCGGCGCAAGCTCGACTGCGAAGAACGACCCGGCGAACGCCTCGGTCATCTCGTCGTACCGGGCGCCGCCGATGCCGTGGATGAAGAGGTCCGCCAGCAGCAGCCGCACCAGGGCGCTGAGCGTCAGCGCCCGCGGCCACACCCGCCAGGGCTCCGGCGGAGGCCAGGCGGCGTTGCTCGCCAGGGCTGTCAGGCCAATCCGAAATGCGGGCTCTTCTTCACAATAGACTTCGACATCCGTGGCGCCGCGGCGCACGAACATGCGCCGTCGCGGGCCGCCGCGACGCGAGATCCACAATGGCGCCTCCACACGATCGCCGAGGCTCGCCAGTGGCGGGACAGGGCGGCCCGGCGCCGAGACCCGATGACGCCGCCGATAGGACTCCAGGGCCGTGTTGTACTCGTGCGCGAATCGCGGCGCGTCTGCCAGCAGGGCGGCCACGAACGCCCCGAACTCGGGCCCCGCGGCCAACTCGGACACGCGTACCTCGACCAGCGGTTCGATGCCCGCCGCGCGCTCACTCGCCCGACGGGCTCGGTCGAAAGCGTCCACGTAGCCGACCTGCGGCGGCGCACCAGCCAGCCACGCCCGTGCGAAAGTCGGGAGCAGTGTCTCGCCATGGGCTGAGAGCGCCGCGCCCGCCTGGGCGAAGAGCCCGAGCCAACGGTCGGACGTGGCGGGCGGCTGGTCCGTGTAGCTGCGCTGCGAGTCCGCTCCGGGAATCGGCAGATCGAGCGCACGCAGCCCCCCCGCCGTGGCCTGCGGCACCCGGAGGTGCGCCGTCTTCGGCACATCCGTATCCACCGTGAGAAACACGGCCGTCCCGCCGACGCGCGCGACCAGCGCGGCGGCCGCGAGGTTCTTGGCCAGCACGCCGGCGTGAAAAAACTCGGGCTGATGGCCAGCGATGATGACCGGGCTGCGCAGCCCCAGGCGCTCGCGCCACGCGCGCCGCAAGTCGCCGATGCTAGCCCCTCCGAGCCACGCGTCCGCGTATGACGACGGCGGCTCGCTGAGCCAACGCCACCGCGCCGGCGCGGGCTCCAGAAGCAGCCCCCCGTCCTCGCGCGGCGCGACCAGCCGCTCGTAGTCAATCAACCTGTCTGCGTCAGGCCGCATACCACCGAGGCGCTGGGCGCCACCGACTCCGGCGCTGGTCGTCGCATCGCGCGCAGAAACACATCCACGTAGTGAACCAGCCGCGACGAGGCGTCGTCAAGCGATCCGCCGAACGTCCGCGTGGGATCGGCGTAGATGCGGCGAACGGGCAGCTCGCGCACCCGCAACCCCGCCCGGGCGGCCTGCACCCAGAACTGCAAGGGAAACGCGTACCCGGCCTCGTCCAGTTCGAGCCCCGCCACCGCCGACACGCGTAGCGCCTTGAAGCCGCAGAACGAGTCCGAGAGCTGGAGCCCCAGCGTCTGTTCGAGCAGCAGGTTGATCGTCTGGTTGATGCGACGGCGATCAGCCGGCGGCTCGTCGTCGTCCGGGTGCGCCAAGAGGTAGCGCGAACCGCTGATGATGTCCGCGTCGTCTCGACGGGCCTCGCGCACGAAGTCCGGGATACGGGCCGGCTCGTGCTGCTCATCGCAATCGAGCGTGATGAGCCAATCGAACCCCTGCCTGGCCGCGTAGCGGATCGCGTCGATCATGCTCTGCCCGTAGCCGCGATTCCGCCCGTGCCGAATCACGTGCACGCCGCCCAGCTCGGCCAGGATCTCCGGCGTCCGATCGCTCGATCCGTCGTCCACGACGAGCACATGC
>CAADGM010000150.1 GCA_900696535.1 uncultured Planctomycetota bacterium | reverse complement strand
GGCTCGCGGCCAGCGCCGTCACCAGCGACTCGCCCAGCATTCGCAGCACGCTCCCCTGGGACCAGCGAAGGTAGACCTGGATGATGAGCTGGCTGGGAAACGCCACCACGACGCAGATCAGGAAGCGTGCCCACCAGCGATGCCGAATGACCAGCTCCCGCAGATACGTCAGCGCCAGCACGCTCAGGCCCAGCGTGAACGCGTGCAGCCCGAGCGGATCGCTCGACCCGAGATCCTGCACGAATCCGGTCACCCAGCCCGCCAGCCGCGCGTCCGGCGTGGGCAGCGTCAGCCCGCACACCAGTGCAAACACCAGCAGCAAGTCGATCCACGGCAGCCCCAGCAGCGGCAGCACCGCCGTTTGCAGAATCGACGTGAGCACCAGCGCCAATGCGAAGGGCAGCCAGGGCATTACGGCGGCTCCGCCGGGTGCGGCTCGGGCTGCGGCGAGGGTCGCGCCGGCGAACCCGGACGCACGCCGCGCGGCGCGGCCTCGGCTTGCCGGCGCTCGCTCACCGCCGGCGGCGCGGCGACACCGGGAGCAGCCTCGTACCCGGCAGGCAGCGGCACGGACAGCGCCCGCGGCGGGCCCTTGATCATCACGCCGTCGCTGCGCTGGTACGAAACCTGGATCTCCACGCGCCGGCCGCTCAGATCGACGTCCGGTGGCCAGCGCAGGACCAGCCCGTACGACTCGCCCAGGATCGACGGCTTGCGCACGCGGAACCCGCGCGCTTCCGCCTCGGAGAACCTCCACTCATGCACCGGTTCGCGAAGGAATCCGCCGCCGCGGCGCGGACGCAGCAGGCTCGCCGTCACCTCGATGTCGCCGGGCACGAAGATGCCCTTGTCCGTTCGACCCGAGGCGATGTAGGCGCGCACCTTGAACCCAACCACGAGCCCGTCAACGTCGCGTAGCCACGGCTCGCTGTCGTAATAGGTGTACACGGCGACGACGTCCGAGTCGTCGAGGGCGGCCGTGGGGTCCGCTCGACGCGCGGAACCGCCCGCAGACGGCGAGCGCGAACGCGTCCCCGCCGATGCCCACGCGGGTGGCTGGCCAGCCTCGTCCGCGCGCCGTTCGCCGGATACGCTCGTGGGCTGGGTCGCGGCGGGCGGTGTCTCGCAGCCGGCAGTGCATAACAGGGCGATCCCGCTGGCGACCACCGCCGCCCAGGAGAAGCGTACACCACACGACACTTCGCCGATGCGCGAACGGTTAGCTGGCACGAAGTGCGAACTCCCGCCGCGTCCGTCGCGGGGGCAACGGGCGCGACTCCACAAACACGGCGCAGCTCACGCTAAACGGCCGGCGCTCACGCCTGGCCCGCGCGAGCCGACTTCAGCGCTGCCGACGCGGCGGCGCGACGTCGTACGACGCCGGCGACCTTGGCCCCGGATCAACCGCCGCTGGCCGGCGCACCGGTCCATATATGTCCTGCGGCGGCGGCGCTTCCGCCTCGCGCCGCGCCGGCGTCGCGCGATCGCGGCCGGCCCCGCTGCGACGCGGCGGCAGAGACGGAGACGAAATCTCCTCGTACCGCCCGGGCAGAAGGTCGCCGGACGGCTCGATGAAATCCGCCGGCGTCCTCTGGAGACCCTGGAGCAGCGGGTTGCTCATCATCTCCTCGTCCGGGATCTCCAGACGATCGCGCTCCAGGATCGACTCGCGACGGAACTCCTCGACGCTGCGGATCACCCGGGGCGTGAGCACGAGCAGCAGCTCGCGGCGGGTCGACGTGTCACTCTGCGACCGGAACAGCGCCCCAATGCCCGGGATGTCGCCGACGAGCGGCACCTTCGTCTCGGTGTTGGACTGCCGCGACTGGATCAGCCCGCCCAGCACGACGGTCTCGTTGTCGCGCACCGTGATCGTCGTGCTCGCCTCGCGCGTGAAGAAGATTGGCGAGGTCACGCCCGGAGCTACCGGGACCGTCGAGTCGGTCAGGTCGCTCACCTCCTGGCTGATCTCCATGCGCACGAAGCCGTCCGGGTTGATCTGCGGCGTGACGGTCAGGATGATTCCGACCTTCTGCCGTCCGACGGAAGTCGAGATCTGCCCGGTCGAGGACGTCTGCGTACCCGTGACGTACGGCACGTCGTTCGAGATGTCGATCTTGGCTTCCTTGTTGTTCATGGCCACGATCTGCGGCCGGCTCAGGACATTGAGGTTGCCCTCGGTCTGGAGCGTGCGGAAGAGGAAGTTGAAGTCTCGTCCGGTGATCGTGAAGGTGAAGCCGCCCAGCCCGGAGCCCGCGGCGCCGATGTCCGTTCCACCGACGTAGTCGAACGTGGTCGTGTCGTTCGGGCCGGCCTGCGACCATTGCAGGTCCTGGAAGGCGAACTCGACGCCCAGATCCAGCGCGTTGTCCAGCGAGACCTCCAGGATCAGTACCTGGATCAGCACCTGGAGCGGCTGCTGGTCAAGGTCGGAGATGACCTTCATGACCTGTTCGCGGAAGCGCGGATCGACGTCGATGATGACGCGGTTGGCGTCCTCGTTGTAGATCGCGACGATCTTGCGCTCCTGCTTCACCGACGCCGAGATGTCGGCGCCGATCTCCTGGAGCCGCTGCTGCTCCGCGTCGGAGAAGGAGCGCAACGACTCGCCCAGCGTCTGCGCCGTGATGTTCCGCGGCTCGTAGACGAACGTCACCCGCTCCTTGATCGGCTGCGTGTCCAGATCCAGGATCATCTCCTCGACCAGGTCCAGGTAGCCGGGCGTGCCGGCCGCGATCACCGAATTCGTCCGCACGTCGGTCGTGAACGCGATCTCCTGCCGGCCGCCCATCGTCTCGCCCAGCGAGAGCACGCGCTCGCTCTCCTGCGCCGAGCCGCCGGTCGCCCCCGCCGCGCGCCGCTCGAACAGCTTCTCCAGCATCTGCACCATCTGCTCGGCGTCGGCGTTGCGCAGCTTGAAGACGCGGATCTTGGCGTCCTGCGGCGGTACGTCGACGGCCTCGATGAGCGACTCCATCAGCGGCATGCTGGCCGCCGGCGCCGTGACCACCAGCGCGTTGGTCCGCACGTCGGCAATCACCGTGATCTCGGAGCGCAGGGCCTTCAGGTTCTCGACGCCAAGCTGCGGGTGCTGCCGCTGGAAGACCAGCAGCACTTGCTTGGCCTTCTCCTCGGTGGCCGACCCGCCTCCTCCGGCGCCGCTGCGGCCCCCCACCGTCCCGCCGCGAAGCTCCAGGATGTTGCCCAGCAGGTTCCCCGCGTCCTCGGCGGCGGCCTGCTCGAGCCGGAAGATGCGCACGACGGTGCTGCCGCCGGGCTCGGTCGTGTCGAGCTGGCGGACGAAGGTCTCGACATCGTCGAGCACGGAGCCCGGGCCGAACGCGACCACCGAGTTCGTGGTCTTGTCTTGCGTGACGGTCACGTCGATGCGACCGGTCTCGCCGCCGCCGCCCCGCTGCGTAAAGATGTCGGTGACCGCCTGCGCGACCTGCTCCGCGTTGCCGCGGACGAGCGGGATGATCCGCACCATACGGCCGACCTCGCTGGGCCGGTCGAGGATCTCGATCCAGCGGTCGAGGATGGCCTGGTCCTCACGGGCCGCGGCGATCAGCAGCGTGTCGGTGACCGGGTCAGCCGTCACGTGGATGGGCGTGCCCTTCAGGTTCGAGTCCTGCCGTGTGAGCGCGTTCTCGATCATGTCCTTGAGCAGCGCGGCCACGTTCGGGGCCGTGTTCAGCCGCACCTTGCGCGCCGCGAACACCACCGTCGGGTCGTACTGCCGGTCGAGCTGCGTAATGAGGCTCTCGGCGTCGCGCAGGTAGTCGCGCGTGCCGGTGAGCACGAGCGAGTTGCTGCGCGTGTCGGCCAGGATCTTGAGCGTATCCGCCGCGTCCTGATTGAAGCACTTCTCGCCCTCCTCGCGGGCCTTGAAGGTCTCGTCCAGCATGGACTGCATCTTGGCCGCGTCGGCGAACTTGAGCTGGCGGTAGCGCGTGTCGACGTTGGCGAACTTCTGCGCCCCGTCCAGACCATCGACCAGCTCGCCGATGAGCGTCTGCATCTCGTCCGTCGCGACGACGATGAGCGCGTTGGCCCGCTCGTCGGGCTCGATCACCGCGTTGTCGCGGGCCTTGTTCTGATCGCCGCCGAGCGCCGCGGCACGGTCGTCCAGGATCTGCTTGAGCTTGTCGGCCAGCGACTTGGCCGTCGCATTCTTGAGCGGAAGAACCCGTGCCTTGACGCCCAACTCCATCGTGGGCCGGTCCAGTTCGCCGATGAGCCCGCCGGCCAGCACCACCGCGTCGCGCCGGCCGATCACCACGATCGTGTTGCTCCGCACGTCGTGCTGCACCACCAGCGGGTACGGCAGGCCCTGGGCCGCCAGCCCCTCGGGCACGGGGGGCAACAGTCCCGCCGGCGGCTTGCTCTGGCCACCCTCACCCGGGCGGCTGAGGTACACCTTGTTGTCGAACACTTCCTTGACGAGCGTGGCGAGCTGCTCAGCCGAAGCGTACCGCAGCACGAACGCCTTGACGTCCGTGTCGGCCCCGATCGGCAGCGTGTCGAAGACCTTCACGATCGCCTGGAGCGCCTCGTTGTTCTTCTGGTTGGAGAAGATGATCAGCGCGTTCGTGCCCTTCTCCGGGATGACCTTGATCGGCCGCTCGAGGTCCAGCTCCGGCAGCTCCCGGCCGTCGGCCAGCCGCAGGCGCAGCTTCTTGACGAAGGGCACGCCGGCGCGGTCGCCGGTCGCCTCGCGGGCATTCTTCTGCTGTTCCTCGATCAGGTCGGTGAGCGTCTTGGCGACGTCCTCGGCGCGGGCGTTCTCGAGCTGTACCAGAATCACGTCCGCGGCCAGGAAGCTCCGGCCACGATCCGTCTCCGGCTCGACCTCCACGTCCACGGCCTCGATGAGCCGCTGGATGTCCGCCGCGTCAGTCGGCGTACCGATGATCAGGATGCTGTTGGAGACGTCCACCGCCGAGATGCTGGCCTGCGAATCGGCCGGCACCTCGCGCATCTTGTTGAGCCGCTCGACCTGCGGCTTGAGGATCGCCACCGCCTGCGACGCGCGGATGTTCCTCAGCGGAACGGTGCGAATGTCCGGCGCCGAGCCGCCCGTGTCCTTGTCCAGCCGGGCCACCAGGTGCGCGATCTCCTCCATCATGACTTCGTTGGCGGCGACTATGAGCGAGTTGCTGCGGCCCTCGGCGTTGACGCTGAAGGCGTCACCCGGCCCGGTCGCTCCGCGGAGCGAGCCCTTGGCCTTCATCGCCTTGTCGATGATCGGGGCCAGCGCGGTCGCCTTGGCGTGCTCCAGCGCGAACACCTCGATCGTCGCCGCGGGCGTGGATGCCTCCATCATCCGCAGCACGCTCTCGATGAAGTCGAGGTCGGCCTCGTCGCCGGTGATGACGATCCGCTGGCTATCGATCGCGGACGCAAGCACCTCGCCCCGCAGCGAGCCCGTCACGCCGGTCAGCGGCTCTCCATCGTCCGCCGGCTCGGTCGTCGCGCCGTCGTGCGGCGCGGCCTCCGCGTGACCGTCAGTCGTGCCAACTTCCGGCTCCGCGCTGCGACGGGCCGCATCACGTCGCGCGGCAGCCTGCCGAACCTCGCGCTCGGCCTCGTCCAGGGCCCGGTCGCGCGATCCGGGTGCCGCCGGGCCCGCCGCCCGCTCCCGGAGTGGAGCCGGCGCCGTGGTCGGGCGGTCGCGCTCCGCGCGCTCGGCACGCTCGGCTCGCGGCGCGCGGGCGCGCGCCGGGCGCGTCGCGGGGGCGTCCTGTCCCGGGTTCGTCGCCGGCGTCTCATCCATCTCGAACACCGACGCGCCAACCGCCGCACCCACGGTGGGCAATACGAGCGCGGTTCCCACCACCGGCTCAAACAGCGTCCTGGCCGCCAGCGGCGAAGTCTCGGCTGGCGCCAGCGCGCCGCCGCCCGAGCCGCCGCGCGGCCCGGACGGTCGTCGCGGCTGGGGACTTGACGGGGTCGTTCCAGACGGGCGCGGCGCGGGTGGGGTGCTCGACGGCGCGCGCATGCCGCCGCCGCGCGGGCGCGGCGTGCTGCCGCTCCCGCGGACGCCGCGGTTCTGCTGGAGTTCGTTGATGATCCGCTCGGCGTCGGAGGCCGAGAGATTGCGGACTTCGATCACGCGGGTGATGGCCTGTCCGGGGCCGATCTGGCCAAGCTGGCCGACCAGCGTCTCCACCATCCCGTACATGGCCTGGTCAGGCGAGGCAACGATCAGCGAGTTGGAGTACGTGTCGGCGCCGATCGTGATCTGCCGGGGCGGCCGGCCGGTCGCGGCGGAGCGCTGCTGCTCGGCCTCGTTGATGACCCGCTGGATCTCGCTGGCCAGGCGCTGGGCATCCTGCCCGCGCGGGATCTCGACGACGCGGACGGACTGGTCCTTGAAGTCCTTGCTGTCGAAGCGCTCGACCAGCTCGCGAACTTCCTCGATCTGTCGGGCCGTGCCACGCACGACGAGCGTCCTGGAATCGTCGTTGGGCACGATCTGCGGCGCACGCGTGCTCACCTCGCCGCTGCGCCCCCCGCGGCCGGGCTGCGCGCCGGCGGTCCCCGACTCCATGAACTGCATGATGTAGTTGACGAGCTGCGAGGGCGGGACGTATCGCACCGGGATGCTGGCGAACTGCGTGCGGCTGGTCTCCAGCCGCTCGATGACCGCCGTCTCGACCAGCGCGATGTCCTCGGCCTTGCCGAAGACGAACACGGAGTTCGTGCTCACGTCGGCCGTCGCGGTCACCGACAGCTCGCGGCCGGATGTACCCGCGCTGGCCCCAGCGCCGAATCGCCCGGGGCGTCCGCCACCTGGAGCACCGGTCGGAGATCCGCCCGCGGCGTAGCCGTTGATCGCGTCGGCCACAACCTGGGCGTCGGCCCGGTCGAGCTGGAAGACGCGAAACTCCTTCTTCTGGTTGGCCGGCGTGGGCACGTCCACGATCGAGAGCACCTTGGCCACGAAGGCGAAGATCTCCGGCGAGCCGACCACGGTGATGCTGTTCGTGCGCGTGTCGGGCATGGCCGTGAACGCGCCGAGGTCCATGCTGCCGCCGGTGGCACTGGCGATCTGGAGATACTCTGCCAGGGCCGCCTTCACGCTGTCCACCACGGCCTGTGCGTCGGCGTAGCGCAGCTCGAAGCTCTTGAGCTCGAGGTCGCTGCTCGGATTGTCCAGCGTCGCCGCCAGCTCCTGCACCTGCTTGAAGACCTCGTCCGGCGCGCGGACCAGCAGCTTCTTGCCGGGCTTGTCGCCGATGATTGTCACGCGACCGGCGGACTGCACCGCCGGGCCGTCGCTCGCGCCCCCGCCCAGCGGCCCGCGGCGCCGCGGCCCCGGGCGCGCCGCGGCCTGCCCGCCGCCCGAGAAGACCGCGGTGAGCGTGGCCGCGAGCTTCTCCGCGTCCGCCTTGAGCACGGGGATCTCGCGGAAGTTCTTCTGGCTGAGCTTGTCGAGCTGCTCGATCTTGCCGAAGACCAGATCGCGCTTCTCCAGCGAGCCCCACACGGTGATCGTGTTCGTGATCGGGTCGGCCGACATGCGCAGGTCGAACGGCCCGCTCGCCCCGGCCGCGTCGCCGCCCCGGCCACCGCGCGCCGCGGCGAAGATCGGCTCGATGGTCGCCAGGATTTCCGAAGCGTCGCCCCACTGGCAGACATACGTCTCGGCCTCGGCGACGCGCTCCTCGATGTCGAGGCGGCGAATCTGCTCCTCGACGACGGGAACGTCCTTGTTCTCACACGTGAAGATGACCGTGTTCGTGCGGGTGTCGCCCGTCAGTGAGACGGGGCCGAGCTGGCTGGGCGAATCGCCGCCCCCGCCGCCCCGCCGCAGGCCCGCCGCCGGGCCGCCCCCCCCGCTCCGCCCGCCGCCGCTGCCGCTGTCGAAAATGCTCTGAAGCAATGGCAGCAGGTCCTCCACGCGGGCCCGCTTCAGCGGGTAGTAGTGAATACGGACCACGTTGCGCCCTTCGAGCGACTCCAGCTCATTGATGACGCGCTCGATGAGTCCCATGACCTCCGGCGGCGCCGAGACCATCAGCGAGTTCGTGGTGGCGTTGGACACGATCTCCACGCGCTCGACCTTGGCACCACCCTCGACCCCCGGCACCGAGACCATCTGCTGCTGGAGCATCTCGATGAGCTGCTGCTGCTGCGGGCCGCCGCGGGGCTGCCGCGTCTGGCCGCCGCGACGCTGCTGGGCCTTCGAGATGCCCAGCACGTCCTTGATGTTGTCGGCCGTCTCGTCGGCCACCAGGTTCTGAAGCTGGAAGACCTTGATCTGCACCTCGCCCGGCGGAATATCGAGCTCGCGCAGGAGTTGACGGATCTCCGGCAGCATGGTCTCTTCGCAGCGGACGATCAGGTAGTTGTGGCCAGGGTCGGTGGCCATGCGGATCTGCCCGCGGGTGCGCTGCTGCCGCTGGCCCTGCTGGTCCCGCCCGCCAACCATCTGCCGCATCTGCTCGAGCAGGCTCTGCTGGTCCCGCTCGCCACCCTCGCGGGCCTCGCCGCGACGCTGCTGCTGCGGCTGCTGGGGCTGCTGCGGCTGGGGAATCGGGAGCTGGCGCTGCTGCACGTCGAACATGAGCTGGAGGATCTCGGCCGCGGCCGTCACGTCCCCGTAGCGGAACTTGAAGATGCGGATCACCTCGCCGACCGCGAGATCCTGCTCCAGCTCCTGGATCGTGTCCTTGATGTCGTCGACCTGGTCCTTCGGTCCCTCGATGATGACCGTGCCGTCGTCGCGATAGATGATGTTCACACGCTCGCGCGGCAGGGGCGAGGGAATCGTCTTGGCGTCCCGGCCTTCCGCAGCCGCTGGCGCGGGGGGGGCAACCTGTGGCACGATGCCGATCGGCGTCGACCCGGTCGTCTCGGACGACACCTTGCCGGGCTCGACCGGCGCGCGCGCCGGGGCGGGAGGCTGCTCCGCGGGCGGAGCGGCGCGCGTGGTCGGCTTTGCGGGCGCCGCGGGCGGCTCGTCCGCAGCCAGTGCCGCCACCGGCTGGTGCGTCGGCTGGTCCGCCGCGTCCGCTACCAGATCCCACCACGCCTTGGCCTGCGACCCGCGCGGCGCAGACGCCGACTTACGCACCGCCGGAGAGACGGCAGGCGACGGCATAGCCGGCGCCGGGGCAACTTGCTCATCCGACGTTGGCGAGCTCGCATCCTCAACGCCGAAAGTCGTCTTCCATTCGCGCTGCACGCGTGCCGCGGCCGGCGGAGCAGGCTGGGGCGCCGACTCGACGCTCACTTCTTCGCGCGGCACGTTTGGAGCGGGTGCGTTGGCGACGGTCGCGTGCGACACGCCTACCACCTCGCGCTCGATCTCGTCCAGCCACGCGGTCTGCATGCCGCGGAGCTGCACGGCGGGCGCAGCGGCCCGCGGCGACTCGGGTGCAGCGACGCCGACGGGGAGATCGTGAGCTGGCTCGTCGCTGGCCAGTTGGACGCGCCCCGAGCCGCCCGAATCGGCCCCCAGCACGTCGCTCTCGGCCTCGTCCAGCAGCAGCCTGCGCAGCGGCAGTGCTGTCAGGTAAGGCATTGACCGGGTGCTGCCCACCGACAGCTCGCGCTCGGCCGGTACGTCAGCCTGCTCGGTCTCGGCCGGCGTCTCGGTCCGCGACGCGGCCGGACGACGCTCACGCTCGTTGCGCTCGTTGCGTTCGCGGCGCTCGCGCTCGCCCGGCACCGGCTCGTCCTCATCGCGCAGGTACTCGATGAGCGTGTCCACCTTGCGCTCGCTGGGCGGCTGGACGATGTTCAGGTCACTGTGTCGGCCCTTGAGGTACTCCATGACCCGCGGGTCACTGATCTTGGTCGTGAATACCTTCTTCACGGGGCGGGCGCGGGACTCGAACTCGCGAATGAGGCTCACGATCTGGTCCAACTCGGACTCGCGGCACTTGACCGTGATGTACTCGCCGTACCAGTCGGCTTCGATCGACGGCCCGCCATCGTCCTCGTCGGGGAACTGCTTGCGGACGTCCCAGGCGATGTCGCTGGCGTCACCGCGATTGATGTCGATGAACCGCACGATCTTGCCGCCCGCCAGCAGGCCGCCCGTCCGCTCCGGCTCCACGTCGAGCTGGGCGATGAACTTCTCGACCTGCCGCATCTTGCGGCGGTTGGCGGTGACGATGAGGCGGTTGTTGAACTCGTCGCTGGTGATCGTGACGGCGTCCTGACCGCCCTTGCCGCCCGCGAACAGGTCCGTGAGGGTCTCTTTGACGCGGGTCGGGGCGGCGTACCGCAGCGTGAAGGACTGCAGCTCCGGCACGCGGATGCTGTTCTGCTCCAGCGACTCCACGTAGCCCTCGATGTCCGCGATGTCCTTGGGCAGGCCGGCCACGATGAGCGAGTTGCTGCCGGCGTCGGCTGTCACGCGAACGCTGGTCGCACCGCCCTTGCCGCCCGCGCGCCCCTGGATGATCTGCGTGAGCGACTGCGACATCTGGGTCGCGTCGCCCTCGGCGAGCGGGATGATGTGCACGACTTCGCCGGTCTTCGCTTCCTGGTCGATGGTGGCGATCATGTCGGCGGCCAGCGCCTGGTACTCGTCCGGGGCCATCACGACCAGCCGGTTGGCGTCCTGGAAGGCGAACACCGCGGTCGACACGTTGCCCTTCCGCTGCCCCTCGCGCTCGGCGACCTTGGCCCTGAGCATCTGGTCCACATTGCTGGCCACCTGCTCGGCGCGCACGTTCCGCAGGTCGTACGTCCGCGTGGCGCTGCTGGGCGGGGTCTTGCGCTCGAAACTTTCGATCAGCATGTCGATGAAGGGCAGCGTCTCGGGCGGCGCCATGACCACCAGCGAGTTCGTAGTCGGCTCGGCAAAGGCCCCCGGCTTGAGCTGGCCGGGCCGCGTCTGCGGGCGAAGCTGCTGGAGGAAGCCCTGCACCGCGACCTGCACCATCACCGCGTTCATCACCTTCAGGTCGTAGGTCTTGACCTGAACGCCGCCGGTGCCATCGTCAGGCGTGTCGATCTGCGCGACCAGCTCCCGGATCTCGTCGAGCTTCTTACGCGGCGCCTTGACCACCAGCGCCCCGTTGCTCACCGAAACCTGCACGTCGCTCTGCTGGCTGCGACCGCCCTGAGCCCGGAACATCGTCCCGATCATCTGGGCGACCTGGTTCGCGTCGGCGTTCTGGAGCGTAATCGTGGTCGGCGGCACGTCCTGCTCGGCGACGCCCTGGTCGATCCGGGCGATCTCCTCGGTGATCAGCACGTGGTCATCCTCATCGCCGCCGTAGATGATCACCGCGTTCGTCGCCGTGTCCGGCGTGAGCTGCACGGGCACGTAGGACTTGTTCTGCTGCAACTGGCGGGCCTTCTCCTGGAAGATCGGCCGCAGCGTCCCGGCCACCGCGCTGGCGTCCGCGTAGCGCAGCGTGATCGTCTCCTTGCGGACAACACGGTTGTCGGGCTGGTCCAGTTTGCCGATCATCTCCTGGGCCATCGCGTGCACGAACTTCGGCGCGCTGACGATCACCTGGTTCTGGCGCTCGTCCGACGTCACGTTGATCCGATGGGCCAGGATCTGACCCTTGGTGCGGCTCACGTAGAACACCAGCTCGTCACGCACCTTGTTGGCCACCTGCGTCGCGTCGGCGTTCGTGATCGCGTACAGCTTGCGCTCCAGCGTCAGGTCCTCCGTGACCGCCGCGAAGTCGCGCATCAGCTTCTCGATCTCCGGCCACATGTCCGGCGGGGCCGACACGATGATCTGCTCCGTGGTCGCGTCCGCCTGGAAGCGGGCCTGGAGCTTGTCCGGCCGCGGCGGGCGCCCCTGGAATGCGTTGCCCAGGCTCTGGGCAATCTGCGCCACGTCCGCCCCGGGGAGCTTGTAGGGCTTGACCTCGACCTGGTTGCTGTTCTTGTTGTCGTACTCCAGCACGAAGGCTTCGATGGACTTCATCTGCTCGGGCGGCGCCTCGACGATGACCTGCCGGCCGGCCGCCAGGGCCTTCACCTGAGACGCCATTCCGCGCGGGCCCTTGCCCGTCGTGCCGAAGATGTTCTGGATCGCCGCGGCCAACTCCTGCGGCTGCGCCCAGTTGATCGTGAAGAAGCGCTGCTCCGGCTGGCGGGCGGCGAACTCCTGGTCCAGCTTCATGGCGAAGTCCTGGATCTTCTCCAGGTCGTTCTTGTCCGCCTGCACCAGCAATGAGTTCGTCACCGGCTCCGCCTGGATCAGCGGCCCGGCGCCCGCCCCACCCCCGGGCACGCGCGGCCCGCGCCCTCCGCCGAAGAGCTGCTGGAGCTGCGTCGCGATCTGCTGCGCGTCGGCGTGGGCCAGCGGCAGGATCTGGATCTTGTCCATCGGGCGCTCGACGTCGAGCTGCGTGATCAGCGCCCCGACCTCCTCGATCGCCGGCCGGATGCCGTAGACCAGGATCGTGTCGCCGTCGGCCTGGATCGTCACCGCCGTGCGGCCAAAAACCGGGTGCTCGTAATTGCGGTACAGGTTGGAGAGGGTCACCGCGATCGTGTCCGCGTCACCGACCTTCACCTCGAAGGTCTCGAGCCGCGGCGTGTTGGTGATGGCGCCCTCGTCCCACAGCCGGATGGTCGGCTCGATCTTGGCCCAGTCCTCGTCGCTGCACTCGACGATCAGGACCTGGGCGGCGTCCAGCGCGATCACCTGGTAGCTCGGCGCCTCGGTCGCGCTGACGGTCGGCGCCACGCCCGGCGGCATCGCCCCGGGGCCCATCCGCGAGCGGATTGCCCCGCGCGGTCCGCTGACCGGGGCGGCGGCGCTGCCGCGACCCTGGCTCGACAGAAGCCGCTCGACCATGTCGGCGACCGCGCTCGGCCGCAGGTTCTTCAGCTCGACGATGTGGCGGATGCGCTCGGGCCCCGGCACGTCGAGCCGGGTCAGCAGGTCCTCGACCTTCTCCATCTGGTCGCGCTCGGCGATGACGTAGAACTGGTTGTGACCCTCGTCGGGCACGATGACCGGTGCGCCACGGCCGGAGCTGGCCGTCACGCTCTCCGCAAGCTGCGTGAACAGCGCGGCGATGTCAGCCACCTTCACGTTGACGACGGGCAGCGCGCGGAGCTTGTCCGGCAGCGGCTGGTCGATGATCTCCAGCATCTGCTCGACACGCTCGAAGCCCCAGTCGGTCGCGTACACGATCAGCGAGTTCGTCCGCGTGTCCGCCACCAGCCGGATCGTCTTCTTGGCCCGCTCGTAGATGCCCTCGGTCAGGATGTCCTCCGGCGTGGCGCCGAAGTTCATGTCCATCGGCACGGGCTGTGGCTGTGGCTGGGCCTGCGGCACGCGGCCACGACGGGCGGCGGCGGCGCGCTGCGCTGCCTGCTGCGCCTGGATCCGCTGGAGTTGCTGCTGTTGCTGCTGCTGGAGCTGCATCTGCCGCTGCATCTGCCACTGCGGCGTGCCGCGGGCGAACTGGCCCTGCTCCTGCTGGAGGATGTTCTGGATCAGGCTGGCGACCTCGACTGCGTCGGCATGGCGGATCGGGATCACCTTGGTCTCGAACTTGCCCAGGTCCGGCTTCTGGTCGAAGCGGCGGATCAGGTCGCGGATCTCGGCGATCTTCTCCTCGGTCGCCTTGACGATGATCGAGTTCGTCCGCTCGTCGGCGACGATCTGGACCTCGTCCGCCGCCCCGCCTACCGGCTGCGGGATCATCTGCCCGGTGGCCGGGTCGCGCACCATGCGCATCTGCCCGACCTGCCCGGCCGAGCCGATGCGCAGGAAGTCGCGCACCATCCGCTCGATCGCGGCAGCATTGGTCTGGATGTCGAAGAACTCCAACTTGCGCGGGTCCTGCGGCGAGATGTCGATCCGGTCCTTGAGCGTCAGGAACTTGCGCACGTCCTTGGCCAGGGCCGTGATCTTGATCTGGTTGCTCTCGGGCAGCGCGCTGATCCGCGAGTAGTCGCCCAGCGCGTCGCCGAACATGTCCACATACACCTGCGCGGGCCGGTCGTGGACCTGGTAGTAGACCGTCACGTAGTCCATGTCGCGCGGCGCCGCGGCGTTGAACTGCTCGATCGACGCGAACACCTTGTCGAGCGGCACCATCGTCGGCATGTCCGACAGCGGGACCAGGTAGATGTGGTGTGGCCGCTCGACGAATCGGTACCCCTTCTCGTGCAGGATGAAGTTCAGCTCGTCGAGCGCCTCGTCCTTCGTGAACTGCTCGTTCGAGATGTACGTCAGCTCGCCCCCGATCACCAGCGCGCTGTCCGGGTCCATCAGCGGTTTGCCGATCCGTTCGACGAACTGCTGAATCACCGTCTCCCACGGTGTCTTGCTGAAGTTGAACCACTCGCCCGGCTCGTTCGGGTCGCGCGGCCGCCGGGTCTTGCCCTCCACGTCCACCAGGCCCCCGGCGTCCTCGGTTGGCGGCGCGTCGAAGCCGGCCGGAGCCGGCGCAACGATGTGCTTCAAGCGCTGCGGCGGACCAACGAACTCCTCGGGCACCTCGTCGCCCGATTCGGACTCGACCTGCCCCGCTGTGCCTTCGCCCATGGCCGGTGTGGGCACCCGCCCCTCAACACCAACGGGAGGCGCCGGCGGCTCCATCTCGTGCATGCCCTCGCGTAGCGCCGGCGGCGTCGACTCGTCCGGCACGCTTCGCTCAACCGGCGGTGGCTCGGGGCGATGTTCTGTTTCGGGTTTCGGCGTGACAGGTCGAGGCAGCGGCGGTCGCGGCGCGCGCGTCGCGCCGGGCGGCAGCTCGACATCGGGCCGCACAGCGCCCGGCATCGGCTCGGCGGGTTGGTGCACCTCGCTACGAAGCTTCTCGAGTTCCTCGGGCGTGTGGATCGGTCGCCGCACGGGGCGTGTCCCGCCGCGGCCGAGCAGCCGCTCCTTCTCAGCCTCGCGCTCCTGCTCAGCAAGCACGTCGCGCTCATCCCGCCGGGCGGGGGCGGACTCGGCTTTCAGTCGGCGCAGTCGCTCGAGCGCGTCCTGCGTCACCGGCTGTGTCGTCGGCTGAGTCGCCGGCGCCTCGCGGGGCGGGTCGGCCGCGACCGCCAGCGTCGCCGTCGCGACCAGCGTCATCGACACGAGCAGCGGGGCAAACCCACTGGGCCTTGCTTGCCACGTCATGACAGGCACCTCATCGTGCGTGGTTCACCGCGGCGACTCGAAGCATCGCCTCGGCGTGGAAGAACTCGCGTGCTCGAACGGCCCGCAACCCGCCAGGGACGGCGAGTCGCGCTGCGCGTCACATGATCGCGCGGGAGTCTGGTCGTGAGCGCTGCCAGTCCACTGCCTGGGGACCATGCGCAGCCGCGCTCCACGCGTCCCAAACTCCGACGCGCTCCGTAGTTATACCCGAAATGTCCGGGGGGGTGGCAGCCGCCGGAAGTGCCCGCGCCGCCGCGATTTGTCGGCTCTCGTGGGGGCTGCCCGCAAGCCGGCGCGCCGTCACTGCTCGAAGTCGACGAACTCCGCGCGCAGGGCCGCCACGACCTCCGGGTACTCCTCCTCCGTGAGGGGAACCCGCTCGGCAAAGCTGGCCGGCTCCGGCTGCCGCAGGGGGTAGAAGTAGTCCGTCGCGCGCCCCGCATCGTCGCGCGCCCGGACCACCATGCCGCGCGGATGAATCAGCAGCACGACGGCGTTGCCCTCCCCGTCCAGCCGAGCATCGTGCCCGTACCGCGTGACCGTATTCCGGCCGTCGCGTTCATCGAGCACGTACGCATATGGCACGCCGTTGATCACCGTCGTGCCGATCAGGATCTGGCGTTCGGGCTGGTCGCGCAGCGGAGCCGGGGGCGGTGGCGGTGGCAGGTTCGGCTCTACCACTACCGCGGGCGGCGGCGCGGCGGGGTCAGGTGGCGGGGGTGGCGGCGGAGGCGGCACGTACGGCGCGAAGAGGCTCCGCTCCACGATCTCCTGGTACGTCTCCACCGGGAAGCGCAGGCGACCGGACTCCAACTCCTGGACGCCCGCCGCCGGAGATGCCTCGACCTTCGCCAGTTTCGGCGCCACCAGGGTCACCACGTCGATCGTCACGTTGACCGGCGGACCATCGAGGCCGTAGTTCGCCACGCTGGCCGTTGCGGGCCCGGGCGACCGTGTCCGGCGACCGGCGCGCGAGCTGCCGGCCGCCGCGGCCGGCGCGCCTCCGGCAGCGCCTTCGCGCAGGTCCGCGGTCATAGATACCTGATCGATGCGGGCGGCGTAGTCCTGCCGGTAGAAGTCTACCAGGAAGCCGACGATCTGCCGGAGCGACCCGGTCGTCTGGATGCTCAGCGGCACGTCGACGAAGCCCGTGCGGTTGTCGGTGATGATCGAACCGGGCGAGATCTTCGCGCCCTTGTCCTGGCTGCCGGCGGCCAGGCCGTGCCGCTCGAGCAACATCTGCATGTTCTCGCGGAAGCGGAGCTGGGCCTCTTTCGGTTCGGCGGCCAGCGTGCGCGCGACCTGGGCCTTCCAGTCCTGCTCGACGCGGTCGAGCTCGGCGAGCTTGCGATTGAGTTCGCCGCGGCGCACGCCCTCGGCGGCGATCTGCTGGCGCACGGTGACGAGCGGGCTCACGACGAACCGCTGCACGAGCCAGCCCGCGCCGAGCACGCCCAGCGTGAGCCCCAGCGTGATGGCCAGCAGTCGTTCTCGCTGCGTCACGTGTGCACTCCGTCTCGCGGCATCGCGCTCATCGTCCCACGAACAGCCGCCGCCGTTCGGCGTCGCGCCGCTCCTTGGCCTTCAGACGCTCCGCGACCCGCAACAACTCGACGTCAACGTCGAGCCGTCCCTTGAACTCGCCCGCGGGCTGCCCCGACCACGTGCCGGCCATGGCGCGAAAGCGCGGCTCGGCGACGTCGTCGATCCGGCCCAGGGCCCGGACGAAGTCGTACTGCACCTGCGCGTCGGTCACCTGGACATTGCGGAGCTTGATCTTCTGCTCGTTGGAGCTGACGCGCATCTGCATCGACTGGGCCAGCATCTGCCGCCCGGGCCCGATCGCCGCCCGCGCGACCTCCAGCAGCTCATCCGGCCAGACCGCATCGATCTGCCAGTCCTTCGCGTGGTCGACGAAGGCCTGGATGCGCTGCCGCTCCTCCAGCCGCGAGGCCAACTCGCTGTTCGCCTTGAGCAGCGCATCGCGCTCGCCGGCCAGTCGCAGATACCACGCACCCAGACCGCCCGCGGCGAGCCCCAGCAGAACGCCGGCGGCGATCGCGCCGTTACGCACGCGCGCCTTGAGCACCTCCTTGGAGGACACCGGCCGCTTGGGATTCAGGAAGTCGAGCGCCAGCAACCCCTCGCGGCTCAGCCCCCAGGCCAGGCCCAGGGCCGCGGAGAACGACCGCAGCTTGCCCGCCTCCGTCGCGTCCACCCCCAGCGGCCCGGTCGGGTCGAACAGCTCGACGGGCACGCCCAGCCGACGATACAGCGCGTCCGCAAAGTGCGACTCGATGCCCGTGCCGCCGGCGACGATTACCGCCTCGATGGTCACGTCGGACTCGGTCGCGCGGTACGCCTGGAGCGTGCGCGTCACCTCGACCATCAGCTCATCGACCGCCGCGTCGATGGCCTCGTCCGCCTCGGCCGAGTCGAGCGTGGCGATCTCCGCCAGTGAGATGATCCGCGAGTCCTCCCCGGTCGCGGAGCGGTCACGCGTCGGCACCGGCACGTTCACGTTGGCCGAGCGGGCAAACGCCACCGAGCGCCCGAAGAAGATGTCGATCTCGGTCGCCCCGGGACCGACGTCGATGAACATCACGCGCCGACCTTCCAGCTCCTGCACGCGGCTGGCGCTGACCAGGTTCGCGTAGGGCCGCAGCCCGATCCGCGTCGGCGTCAGCCCGGCCGCCGCGCACGTGTCGCGCACCTTGCCGAGCGTCTCGTTCATCACCGCTGCCACCAGCACCTCGGTGGTCAGGCCCTTCTCGTCCGTCCGCGTGATGACGTAGTCGACCGCCGCCTGGTCCAGCGAGAAGGGCAGCTCGCGCATCGCCTGGAAGCGGACGGCGGCGGCTACCTCGTCGGCCGGCGTGGGCGGCAGCGTCATGCGGTTGATCACGGTCCGCTCGCGCGGCACGTCCACGACCACCTGCCGGGCTCGCAGGTTGTGCCGCCGCATCATCTGCTGGACCAGGTCCCCCATCGCGGCCGGGTCGTCCGTGTCGACGTCGTGCGGGACGCGGTGCGAATGCGCGTCCTCGAGCACCATGCGGCCCTTGCCGACGCGGGCGACGACCAGGCGCAGCGAGCGCTTGTCCCAGTCGAGGCAAAGCACCTTGCGGGTCAGCGCGATCAACGCATCGCCTCCTGCATCCCGGCCGGAACCTGGCCAACCGGGCGGATGAGAACGGTATCGTCATCGACCGGCCAGGCAAAGCCCAGCCCCGTCAGGTCGCGGTGATAGACCACCTGGATGAACGGGCCGCGAACTTCGATGATCCACTCCAGGCGCCGCGCCAGCTTCGTGTGGTCGCCGTAGCCGACGGCCTCGACGTGGAACTGGAGCGCCTGCGTCGTCAAGCGATCGGCCAGCGTCGCGAGCGTGCTCGGGTCGGCCAGGCCCGCGCCCGCGAGCCAGTTCGGCGAGGCGAGATCCTCCGGCGACATCTCGGCCCTCCGTGCAACGATCTGCGCTGCCAGCTCGGGCGTCATGCCGTCGAGCGCTTCGAGCACGCGGAGCGGGGCCGTGCTGACGTTCACCCGGCCGACGTTGAACTGCGGACGGCTGGGCATCCCGAAAGGACCACCGCCTCCCGGCGCACCGGTCGGCAGGCCGACGTCTCCCCCGGCGCCCGGTGGGCGCGTCCCCGTGCCCGGTGCCTCCGCGCCAGTCCCGGGGCCCTCGGCGCCGGCGCGGTCATCACGCCGGGCCTGCCGGCGGCCGCTCTCCTTCTCGTCGCCCTCGTCGTCCTCCTGGTCGTCGAACTCGCCGTTGCCCCCCTGCTCGCCACCGCCCCCGCCGGTGCGATCGCCGCCGCCTGGCTGAGCGCCTGGGGGCGCGGGCTCGCGTGACCAGACGGTGATGTACGGCGCCAGGCCGTGGGCGAGCACACCGTCGGCGTCGTCGTAGGTGGGCGGCGTGGCGTCGCCGTCATTTTCGTTGGCGTCGAGCAGCCCGTTGCGATTCGTGTCCTCGCCGTAGAGCAGGGCCGCCGTCCAGCCCTTGATCAGCAGCATCTCCTCGATCGAGTCGAGCGCGCCGTTCTTCGGGCGATAGGCGGGGATCAGCGTGTTGTAGTACTCGATCTCCGCGCCGCCCGGCCGGGGGTCGTCGTCCTCGTCGCGCCAGTCGAGGAACGCCGCGATCAACTCCTGGTAGTTCTCGATCCCCAGCTCGAGCAGGACAGACTCGAAGAGCCGCTGGATCTCCGCCTCGCTGGCCGAGTTGATATTGAGCTTGCTGGCCTCCGGCGTGATGCCGAAGCGGATCGTGTCCTGCGGCCCATCGAGGTTGCGAGCCACGACGCTGAAACGCCAGGCCTCGACCGGGGCCGCCTGCTCCAGGATCTCCTCGCGCGAGCCCGACTTGCGGACCGGGTCCGACTGGCGATCGTACTGCGACGACCACACCAGCGCATGCCGGAACAGCTCCGGGCTGTTCAGGTAGTAGTAGGGGTTGCCGGGCGTGCGGCGCAGTGCCGCAATGACCTCCTGGAGCGCGGACTCCGCCGCCAGCCGGGCCTGCTGCGCGTCGCGCTGCGCGCGGACGCCGGAGACCTCGGCCCGGACGAAGAACGTGAAGCCCGCCATCGTCAGCGCGAGCAGCCCGACGATCACCAGGACCACGGCCAGGATGAACCCGCGCTTCATCGCCCGCCCCCCGGACTTGCCGTTCCGCCGCCCGCTGCTGTACCGGGCAGCTCGTACACCTCCTTGACCTCGTCGCTCAGCTTGTAGAGCCGGGCCGAGAAGGTCTCGTCCGCGCCCGGCAGGCGAACGGTCACGGCGTAGCGATCGGACCGCGGCACGTCGGGCCCGAGCGGATACTCTGTCAGCGGGTAGTCGTTGAGGTCCTTGTCGTCGAGCTCGTCCTGCGTGAGCGACTCAAAGCCCACGGTGATCTGCACGAGGTGCGGCAGCGGATTGCCCTGTGTGACCTCCCACGTGGTCGACCACTCGACGCCGTCGAAGTAGCGAAACTCGAGGTAGCCCAGCTCGTAGGTCCACAGGTCGTGACGCACGTAGCGGGCGGCCTCCTCCTCGGGAAGCTGGTCGATGGGCACCGCAGGCTCGATCAACGGGCGCTCAGTACGCAGGATTCCGCCAATGACGGGCTGGCCGTCGTCGGTCTTCTTCTCCGGGTCGATCCAGAGCTGGTAGGTCAGTTCGCGCAGGTCGTGATGCGGAAGCGGGACGGGGTCGCCGGTGCGCCAGATTCGGTACGTGTCAGGCGCGGGGAGCGGAGCCGTCAGGAACGTGATACTGCGCCGCGTGCCGACGAAGATCGGCGTGCTGTCGACGACGAACGCGTCGGGGGCAACGCTCTCACGCAGATCGGCGGCGATGCGGCCGAGCACCTGCTGCACGAGCTGGGTCCGTGCGGCCGAAGCGCCCGCCACGCGCCGCGTCTCGGTCGTCTGCCAGAAGAAAGTCGTCAGCGTGCCGAGCAGAAGCCCGATGAGCGCGATGGAGATGACGACCTCCAGCAGGGTCAGCGCTCGGTGGCGGACGGGCCTGCGCGTCATGACTACCTGCCGCCGCCGCGCTGCTGCTCGCGCAGACGCATGAGGTCTTCGATCGTGTAGCCGCCGGGCGGCGGTGCGCCCGGCGCACCACCTCCGGCGCGTCCGCCACGCGCCGCGGGGGGCGCGGGCTGGCCTCCACCGCCGCGCGGCGGGGGTTGCAGCCCGTTGACCGGCAAGGGCGGGACTCCGCCCGGGTCGCCGCGGCGTCCGCCAACATCGCCGCCCGTGCCCGGCCCGCCGCCGCGCCGCCCGCCCGGCCCGCCGCGCGCGTCGCCCGGCGGGACGATCGGGTCGAAGCCGTCGCCACCCGTCGGCGGCTGCCCGCTGCGCGCTCGACCGGGCCCCGCGCCCGGCGGTCCCCCGGGCAATCCGCCGGGCAGCCCGCCCGGCAACCCGCCGCCCGGAACCAGGCCACCGAGTTGGCTCGGGTCGAACGGAAGCTGCCCGTCGGCGCCGACCTGGCTGGCCAGTGACTGGATCATGGGCAGGATGGTCGCGAGCGTGCCCGGGTCAATGGTCGAGAGAAGCTGCTGGATATCAATGCCTCCCGCATCGCCGCCCAGCAGCCCCGTCAGCAGCGGGAGCATGCTGGCCAGGTCGCCGCCCGCGCCACCGAGCTGGCCGAGCACGTCCGGCGTGAGCCCGAGCGACTCCATGTCGATCTTCGTCGTCGGTGCCTGGAGGAATGCCAGCCGCCGCACGACCTGCGCCCCGTCGACGCTGTCGAGCCGATCGGGGTCATCCTGGCGGAGGACCTCGAGCGTGACCCGGAATAGCGTCTCGTCGTCCGGCTCGATGGGCAGCTTCTGGACGCGCCAGAAGTAGCCCGGGTAGTCGTCGCCGACGACGTCCTCGACGGCCGTCTCCTCGGCCTCCGCGATGCGGCGCTGCGTGTTGGGGTCGAGCTGCACCATCCCCAGGACGCGCTCGGTGAGCAGTTCGGCACGAAGCTGCTCCTCGGCGTACCCGGTCATGCGCAGGCCGCCGACGAGCTGTCCGCCCAGCAGCCCGACCGCCGCAACCAGCACCGCCAGCGCGATGACGACCTCGAGCAGCAGCGCTGCACGCCGGCCAAGCTGGCCGCACGCCGTGGACCGCAACCGTTCACTTCGCTGGGTCATGACCGTCGCCTCGACAGCTCCTTCCGAGCGGACTCGGCTGCCTTCTTCTCCGCCTCGAGCTCCGCGGACTTCTCCTGCTCGTCGATCGGCTTGGGCCGCCGCACCTCGCCCGGCTCCAGCGCGTCCCACTCTTCCGTCTGGATGCGGCCAAAGCGGCCGTCCACGGTCAGCAGCAGCGCCCGGCCGCGCACATCGCGCAGCACGATGCGCATCGAGTTGCAGGCGCCGTCCGGCGAGAAGTCCAGTGCAGGCGGCGTGTCGAACTCGCTGATCGGCGTCAGGTCCGGTTCCAACTGCGGGAACTCGAGCTTCTCATCGACGATGCGGATCGGCGGCGGCCCCTCGGGCAGGGACTGCACACTCTCGACCCACACCTCGTCCTGGAGGATCTCCGTCTGCGACCAGCCGCTGCGCACCGTCTCGTAGTCGGCGGCGGCGTAGAGCGGGTCGCGCTGCGCCTTGACCCGCAGGCTGCCGTCGCGCACGAGCACAATCCGGTAGCGGCGCGCCTCGTTCATCGCCTCGGCCCGGCACATGGCCACCAGGGCCTCGAAGCGGCGGGCGGACTCGATCAGCCGCTCGGCCCGCGCGCCGCCGGTGAAGTCCGGCCAGGCGAACACCGCCAGCACGCCGATGAGCGCGATCACGAGGATCAGCTCGAGCAGCGAGAAGGCGCGCAGGTTCCGTGGGCGCATGGCTGGCCTCTGGCAACTCGGTCGCCGCGGATCACGTCAGGCCGCGGCGTCAGGTCCGCTGCCAGTTGGTGATGTCGTCGTCGGACGCCTCCGTGGGGCCCTCGCTCCACAGGTCGTACGACTTCTCGTTGTACTTGCCGGGGCACTCGTACTTCCACTCGCGGCCCCAGGGGTCCTTGAGGTCGTCGGTCCGCTTGAGATAGGGGCCGGACCACTTCTTGGCCAGGTCCTCGTTGGAGGGCTTCTCGAGCAGCAGCTTGAGCCCGCCGTCGTCCGAGAGCGGGTACGTTCCGACGTGGGCGCGGTAGAGGTCGAGCGCGCCGTTCATGCCGCTCATGACCGTGGCCCGGGCCAGGTCGATCTTGGCCCGCTCGCCGGCGCCGAAGAAGTTGGGCGCGACGAACGCGGCCAGCAGCCCGATGATGACGACCACCATGAGCACTTCGAGCAGGGTGAAGGCTCGTCTCCGCATCGCTTTCCGATCTACGCTTCGCATGTGACACGTCTCCGAGTGGGTCAGTTAACTCTCCGGCCGGGTCGCCGGGTCCTGTCCTGCCGTCAGCCGCCCAGGCCGGTCGACGACATTCTCAGGATCGGCACGAGCAGCGCGATGGCGATAAACGCGATCATCACGCCCATGAGCATGAGCAGCAGCGGCTCCAGCATCCGCATCGTGAAGTCGATCTGCCGCGCGGTTCGCTCCTCCTGTGTATTCGCGATCTCCACCAGCACCTTGTCCAGCGCGTTGCTCTCCTCGGCCACCGCGATCATGTCCACGATCGCCGGCGGGAACACCCCGCTGCGCCCCAGCGGCCCGGCCAGCGGGTCGCCGCCGCGGACCGCCTCCGCCGCATCCTCGACCGCCGCGGCCAGGATCGTGTTGCCGGTCGAGTCCTTCGAGATCTTCAGGGCCGCCAGGAGCGGAATGCCGTTGTGCAGCATCGTTCCGAACACGCGGCAGAAGCGGCAGATGGCAATCATGGTGTAGATGCGGCCCAGCCCCGGGAGGCGAAGCTGGAGCTGCGACCACATGGCCTTGCCCGCGCGGCTTTGGAAGTAGAGCCACAGGGCGATGGCGATGGCCGTGATACCACCCGCCAGCAGCAGTCCCTGCTGGCTGATCGCGTCGCTCAGCCCGAAGACGATCTGCGTGGGCAGCGGGAGCACCTGGCCCTCGAGCACCTTGCGGATGTTCGGCACGACGTAGGCCATGATGAAGGTCACGGCACCCAGCGCGCCGACCAGCAGCACGGCGGGGTAGATCATCGCCCCGATGAACTTGTTCTTCAGCGCATCCTGCCGACTGACGAACTCGCTCAGCCGCGCCAGCACGTCCTCGAGGAAGCCGCCCTTCTCGCCGGCCCGCACCATCGAGGCGTGCAGTTCCGGGAAGGCGTAGGGGTGCTTGAGCATCGCGTCCGCAAGCGAGTCGCCGCCCGCGACGTCATCGCGCACCTCGCGCAGTACCTGGGACAGCGACGGCGACGAAGCCTGCTGCCCGAGCACCTCCAGCGAGCGCAGGATCGGTACGCCGGCCCGCAGCAGGTCGGCGAGCTGCTCGTACATCTGCCCGACCTTGGAGAGGCTCAGCCGACGCGTTCGGCCGGTGAAAACCGACCGCCCCTGGGCCTTGACCTCCTCGATCTCGACAGGCAGCAGCGCCTTCTCATCCAGAACGCGGGCCGCCGCCAGCGGGCTGTCCGCCAGCAGCGTGCCGCGAACAGACTCTCCGTTCGCGCTGCGCGCTTTGTACGAGAACGTCGGCATGCGATCCTTCTAGCCTCTTGCGTGACGGCCGCTTACGTCTCGGCCGCCAGTCACGGCTTTATACCCGCCGCCGGCCACCGCGGATGCGAGCGACGCTGGCGACGCGATTCCAGCCAGGGCGCCGGCGCCCGGCTTGTGGCCGGGCGGCGCGCGGGTACATTATGCATAAGCAGAAGATGAGTGGGAAGTTAGCGGGTTATGGGACGAGAATCGACAATCTCGCCCCGCTCGCGCCGGCTCAGCCGTCATCGTTCCAGAAAGGCACATGACCATCAAGACGACCAAGACCGCCAAGAAGAGCCCTGAGGAGCCATCCCCCAATCCCTGGGCCGCGCTCGGACTTTCCCGCCCCGTCCTCGACGCCATCGAACGCGCCGGCTTTGTCACGCCCACCGACATCCAGCGCGAGCTCATTCCGGTCGCGCTTCAGGGCCGCGACGTGCTCGGCCAGGCCAAGACCGGCACCGGCAAGACCGCCGCGTTTGCCATCCCCATGCTCGAACGCCTCGCCCCCGGCGACGGCCTCCAGGCACTGGTCCTGGCCCCAACGCGCGAGCTGGCGGCACAGGTCGAGGAGCACGTGCGCCAACTCTCGCCGCGCGAGCATGCGTTCCGCACCGTCGTCATCCTCGGCGGCCGACGGATGAAGGACCAGGTCGACGCGCTGAAGGGCGGCGCCGAGATCGCCGTGGGCACGCCCGGCCGCGTCCTCGACCTGATGGGCCGCAAGCACCTCTCGCTGGCCAAGCTCAAGCTGGTCGTGCTGGACGAGATCGACCGGATGCTGGATATCGGCTTCCGCGACGACATCCGCAAGATCCTGACGGCGATCAAGCACCCGCACCAGACGATCTTCGTGTCGGCCACGATCGACGACGAGATCATGAAGCTGGCCCGCTCGTACACGACTGACCCGGCCGAAATAAACGTCTCGCGCGATGTGCTGACCGTCGAGAGCATCCGGCACGGCTACGTGACCATCCACCCAGACGACAAGTTCGAGTCGCTACTCGGGATGCTCGAAGCCGAGAAGCCGACGCTGGCGATCGTCTTCACCAACACCAAGCACAAGGCCCGCCGCGTCGCGCAGCAGCTCAAAAAGGCCGGCGTGAACTGCAAGGAGATCCACGGCGACCTGGTCCAGGAGAAGCGCGAGCGGGTCATGAAGAGCTTCCGCAACCAGCACATCCAGGTGCTGGTCGCCACCGACCTGGCCTCGCGCGGCCTGGATGTCCTCGAGGTCTCCCACATCGTCAACTACGACATTCCCGAGGACGCGGCGGTCTACGTGCACCGCATCGGCCGAACGGGTCGGATGGGCCGTGAGGGTTACGCGGTCACCTTCGTGACCCCCGACGAAGGCGAGCACCTGACCGACGTCGAGAAGCGGATCAACCAGCAGATCGAGCAGTTTAATCCCGCCTGGCTGGTCAAGAAGAACATGCCCGCCAGCGTCGTGCACAAGACGACCCCTCCGCCGCGGCCGGCCGACGACGGCAACGCCGTCTCGCAGCGCCTGCGCGAGGCCCCGGCGCGCGACCCCGTGCTCGAGTACTACGGCCTCAAGCCCAAGCCGCGCACGCTCGGCAGCCGGTTCCGCACGGCGCGGAAGTTCCGGCGTTAGAGAGAACCCGGTCATTGCCCGGCGCGCGCTGCCCCGTTGCGACGGAGAGGCGGCGCCAGGCGCCGATTACGGCCTTGCACCCGGGCTTGGCGGGTCACTTCCCGCTGGCGATCGCCTTCAGCTCGGCCACCCACTGGTCCTTGACCGAAGCGGCCATCGAGGTGAGCTCGCGCGCGGCACTGGCGGACTCCTCGGACGAGGCCGCGGCCTGCTGCGTCGAGTTGTCGATGCGGGACATCGCGCTCGAGACCTGCTCGACCGCGGAGGCCTGCTGCCTGGCGGAGTCGCGAATCCCGCTGATCAGATCGGCGATCTCGACGACCTTGCCGTTGATCTCCTGGAGCGCGCCGGCAGCGTCCTTCGAGACGCTGGTGCCGTCCTGTGCCGACTGGACGGCCTGCTCGATGAGCGACGTCGTGTCCCGCGCGGCCGCGGCGCTGCGCTGCGCGAGGTTCCGCACCTCGGCGGCAACCACGGCGAACCCGGCACCGTGCTGACCCGCCCGGGCAGCTTCGACGGCCGCGTTGAGCGCCAGGAGGTTCGTCTGGAAGGCGATCTCCTCGATCACCTTGATGATCTTGCTGATCTGCCCCGCCGAGTCGTTGATGCGGTCCATCGCCTTGCCCAGTTCGTCCATGGTCTGCCGGCTGGCGGTGGTCGCAACGCGTGCGTCGTCGGCCAGGGCCCCGGCGCGGTCGGCGTCGGCGGCCGCGGAGCGCGTCTGCGCGGTGATTTCCGTGATGGCCGCGCTCGTCTGCTGCACCGATGCCGCCTGGTCCGTCACGTTGGCCGCCAGCGACTGGGCGGACGCGGCGACCTGCTCCGCCGCCTCGGAGACCTGGGCTGATGCGTCGCTCAGCCCACCGGCGATCCGGAGCATCGGCCGCGCGAATCGCCGGCCGGCGATGATGCCACCGATGATCACAGCGGCCATGGCGACGCCGACACCGCCGAAGACGGCGTAGCGTATAGCGGTCACGCCGGAGACGCGCTCGATTTCGGGGACCGGCACACGCGCCATGACCGACCAGTTCATGCCAGGGTAGCCCATCGCGCCACGAAGGTGCGCGTAGCCTCCGGCCTGCACGACGCCCTTGCGCGCGTGCCTCGAGAAGTTGTAGCCCGCCTCGCCACGGACGGCGGCCACGGCCGCGGGCACGCCGCGCTCGGCCAGGTTGAGCTTCATCAGCACATCGAAGTCGTGGACCACGTCGTGGGTCTTGCGCAGCGCGGGATCGTAGTCGACGATGACGGCGCCCTTCCCGTCGAGCAGGGTCAGCTCAGTGCCGGGGAAGTCCGCCTCGACATCCCGGTAGGCCTGAACCATGATCGCCTCGACGTTCGCGAGCTTCGACCGGTTGGACCAGTACGCGATGATCTTCCCCTCGGCGTCGCGGACGGGCGCTGAGAAACCGATCGTCAGCGCCGGGTCCCCGGGGTAGGTCGCCTTCACGTCCGGGTCGACGTGCACGTCGTCGATGAAGGTCCCGGTCGCGGCCTTGTTCTCGGCGGCCGCGAAGGGCATGTCCGTCGTGAACCGACCGGCACTGCACGCACGGAACCACTCGGCGTCTGAGTAATTGCGCTGGTAGAGCGGGGCCGTGTTGATCGGGCTTCCGTCGGCACTCTTCGTATTGACTGCGATCAGGCGGCCATCCGTGTCGACGAGCAGCGTCAGGTAATAAACGCCGTACGCGGCGACGTAGTCGTTCATGACGCGGACGAGGTCGGTCTCGGTGTCGGGCTGATACCAGTGGTCGCGGTCCCAGATGACGCGGTTGAACCCGAACGCCTGGACGTCGCCGTACCGCTCGAAGAGGTTGCGGTCGATCTTGTCGGCGATGTTCTCGGCGAGGTTCTGGAACCGGCCGGCCATGCGTTCACGGACCATGCCGATGGCGTAGTAGGTGATGCCGCCGAGCAGCAGGCAGGTGAAGAGCCCGAAGCTGATGACCAGAAGCACGATCTTGGCCGTCATACCCAGCCGTCGTTGCGCCATCATTCCGATGTCTCTCGAGTTTTCCGGGTTACGTGGACGGCCGCTCCGCGATGCGGCCGCTGCTGATGCTGCCTTCGGCCGAATTGGTACTCCGCTCGCTTAATTCGTTTCGGTGCGCCCTACGCGGGCGCGCCGCTTGCGCGACCGATACACAGTGCGGCGGCAGCGATTCCGAGGTCGCGGGCGCGAAACCGCCGCGCCGACGCGTTCGAGCGTTGCCCGCACGGGGGCGCGTGCAGAAGGCGTGGACGGGGTGTGCCGCGGGCGCGGAGCCAGAGAATGGAATTCAGACCGAGCGACCGGGCGGGAACGGTCTCCTGCGCGGTTCGACAGGTTCTGCTCGTGAAGCGCCTACTGGGGACCGCGCTCGGGCGCTACGCGAAGTACCCGGCGGCGCCCAGTGGAGCACCCGCTGATGGCGAGTGCTTCACGGGTCCTGGGATGCGTTCTAGTCTTCGCGGTACCGGCGGGCCTTGGCGACCGAGCGCCGGTCGCCAATGCCGATATCGGACAGCGACTCGTCCGGTCCCGGGTACGCGGCGCGGTACGGCCGCAGCAGCGCGAGCACGCGCGTGATGAACGGGTCGGTTCCGAGGTCGACCGAGTCGGCATCGAGGCCGACCGCCGCGATGCCCGTTGTGTCGCGACTGACAGCGATGCCGCGGCCAGCCGGGCCGACGCCGACCTGGAGCCCCTCTTCGGATGAGATGGTCGAGTTCGGCCGACGCAGGGGGTAGAGGTGGGCCAATAGGCGATACGGGGGATCGACCTTGCCGAGGGCCTTCTTCTCCTCCGGCGTCAGCTCGGGCTCCTTGAACTCGCCGACGATCCGCGTGCGCGGCTCGTGCCGGTCGCGCTCGGCGACGACCGAAGCCTGGATGAGCGCGTCCTCGCGAACCGACACGCGCGGATACTCGTCCGGGGTCGGCGCGGAGGTGCGGATCGACTCCCCCGCCGGCGGCGTCGCACAGCCGACCAGGAGAGCGATTCCGGTCAGTGCACCGATGAGCGAGCCGTAGCAGCCGTAACGCATCGAGGATCCTCGCACTGCCGGGCGCGGTCTTACCCGATTGCCAGGAAGTTCGCAATCAGCTTGTCGCCCTCGAGCGTCAGGAAGCTCTCGGGGTGGAACTGGACCCCGAAGACGGGGGCGCTGCGGTGCTGGATGGCCATGATCTCCGTGGGGTCGTCGTCACAGGTGGCGGTCACTTCGTAGTCCGCCGGCAGTGTGCCCGGCTCGATGATCAGGGAGTGGTAGCGCGTGGCCTGGAATGGGTTGGCCAGCCCGGCGAAGATCCCCGTCCCGTTGTGACGAATCAGGCTCGTCTTGCCGTGCATCAGCCGGCGGGCCCGCACCACGCTCGCCCCGCTGACATAGCCGATGCACTGGTGCCCCAGGCACACCCCGAGCAGCGGAACCCGGCCGGCGAAGTGCCGGATGACGTCGTTGCTGATGCCGCCCTCGCGGGGCGTGCACGGACCCGGCGAGATGATGACGTGGTCCGGTCGCAGCGCGTCGAGATCGTCCAGTGTCACCTGGTCATTGCGGAAAACGCGCACCACGTGCCGCGGATCCAGCTCGCCGATCCGCTGGACCAGGTTGTACGTGAACGAGTCGTAGTTATCGATCAGCGCGATCATGGGCCGGCATTATACGAGCGGGGACACCCGCGCACTCGGCGTTCCGCCTGTACGGCAGCCCCGCCCCCCCTCACCACTGCGGGGCCCAAAGGTACATCAGCCGCGGCGATGGGTCGGTTGCCCAGTGCGGCAGGTTGAGATTCACGAGGTTCACCTGCGACGGCCCGGCCCCGGTCTCGGCGTAGATGTTCGGGCGGTACTGGTACGCCCGGCCGTACGCAACCACTCGGACGGGCCGTTGCGCGATCCCGGCGCGGTCCTTGGCACGCTGGATCGTCTCCCGCAGCGAGCACACCTCGTCGACCAGGCCAGCCTCCTTGGCCTCGCTGCCCAGGTAGACACGCCCGTCGGCCAAGGCGCGCACGCGGGCCTCGCTTAGGTCCTTCCGCGACGCAACGACGACAGCGACGAAGCGATCGTACAGGCGATCAACCAGCCCCTGGAAGTGCTGCCGCTCCTCATTGCCCAGCTCGCGGAATAGCGAGCCGCTGTCCTTCATCGGGCCGCTCTTGATCGCGTTCACGCGCACGCCGAGCTTGCTCATGATGCCGCTGAACTCCGGCAGGAGCATGATGACGCCGATGCTGCCGGTGACGGTCGTCGGCTGCGCGTGGATCTCGTCGGCCGCGCAGGCGACGTAGTAGCCGCCTGAGGCCGCGGTATCGAGCAAGGCCGCGATGACCGGCTTGCCGGTCTTCTCGCGGAAGCGCGTCAGCTCGCCGTGCATCAGGTCGCTGGCGGTCACGCCCCCCCCGGGCGAGTTGATCCGCACGACCACCGCCCGCACGGCCGGGTCGCGGGCCGCCAGCTCCAGCCGCTCGCGGAAGAGAACCACGGGATTGTCGCGGCTCAGATTGAGGAGCGAGGGCGTGTTGTCGTTTGCGATCAGCCCGTCGACGTCCACGACCGCGATCTTCGCGGTGGCCCACGGGCTCTCGCGCTCCATCGTGTGCTCGATGAGATCCGGCCGGGCCGGCACAGGCGTGACGACAAAAGACGTGTCCGCGCAGCCAACCGCGAGCGAGGTCAGCAGCGCGACTGCGGGCGCCAGGGCCGAGCCGCTCACGCGCGCCGTGGGGCGGCGACCATGCCGAGCTCTGTGAGCGAAGACCACCATCTCGTGTGCTCCTTCGCCTGGCGCCCGGAAGTGGCGGCCCGTATACTGCCGTGCCGGATGCGCCTCCCGGCGGATCGGACCACGGCGCCCGCCACGGCGGGGCTCTCCAGGACGCGGCCATGATACGAATCACGCCGGCGGAATTCGACCAGGCCGTGCAGGCGGCGCTGGACGAAATCCCGGACGAGTTCCGGGACTACCTCGAGAACGTAGTCGTCGAGGTGCGTGGCAAACCAGACGCGAAGTTCTGTCGCGAGCACGACGTCCCGGACGACATCCTGGGGCTGTACGTGGGCGTGCCGCTGGAGGACAAAGGGCCGGACCTGGCTCCCACACCGCTGCCCGACCGGATCTACATCTTCCGGGACACGCTTTGCGAGATGTGCGAGTCGCGCGACGAGCTGATCGACGAGATTCGCATCACGGTGCTGCACGAGATCGGGCACCACTTCGGCATGGACGAGGACCGGCTGGCTGACTTGGGCTACGACTGACGGCGCGCGAGCCGGGCGTGACCGCGGAGCGGATCCACTATAGGATCGCCACCGCAGCCGAAGCCGGCCCGAAACTCGACCCCGCGTGAGAT
>CAADGM010000149.1 GCA_900696535.1 uncultured Planctomycetota bacterium | reverse complement strand
GGCTCTCGTCGCTTCGTTACTCCTCGGATCAGATCGTCACGCTCGGCCTTCGTGTAGTTCCTGCGCACCCGAGCAGTGTCCCCGCCCGCCTCGGCGGCCGCCATGTGGGGTTCACACAGCGCTTACGTCGCTACGCTGAGTAATCCAACAACGATAAACGGAATGATCTTCAACAAGGAGGACTCCGGTTACTCTGGCAATGCGAGCTTCAGGCGCTTGCCGGACTTGGGCTCAAGTGAGGTGGAGCTCAGTTGCTCACGGCGCCGGCATGAGGCAGATCGCCTCGGCAAATCCCGTGTTGTTGGCCGTTGCATTCAGTGCGGACCAACGGCAAAGGTAGCCTTGCTGGCTCCCACGGGTGAAGCGCGACTCCATGACGACAACGTTGGCGTCGACGTCCATGACCTCGCAGGCGCCAGCAATAACGGTTGCGCCGGCGGGGCAATCCACGGACGTGATGCCTGCGCCCCCGGGAGTAATAGGATTCATGTCTCGAACGGATGTGATCCTGCCGGCAAGTGGCGGCTCGGCTGCGGGGCAATCACATACCGCGGCATCGGCGTCGTCGGGAGAGTCATCGCTGCAGGCGACGACGAGAGTAATGCCAGTTGCAATTCCTACAGCCACGCCCAAAAGCCAGTTCGTCTTCATTGGAGGCTCCAGAGTTGTTCGGGGATCATCTGGGTTAGATGCCAGGAGGATCTGTGGGTTCAGCGGTCATCCATCCCGCGCCGGAGTACGCGCGCGAGTTCAGAGTGCCGGAGAGATATGGCGGCTGCGTCATCTGACTGCTTGACGATTGGCCAGTGAAAACCTGAACAGTTCGCGACCCGATGTTGGTCACCTCCACCGACTTCAGGTACCGAACGTTCCAGTAGTCGCGTTGCCTGATACAGGTGAACGTCGTCGTGCCCGAGTACTGGACGCAGATGTCGTCGATCGTGCCCTGGAGCTTGCCGGTGAGCGGCGTGTTCGCCGCGGTGTACTCGTTGAAGGGACCCGTCCCGTTGGGCTGATACTTGTCCGACGGACGTAGCACCGGCATGGCGATGATCTTGACCGGCGGCTGGCCTGCCGAGCCGCGCGGCGGAACCGCCACGGTGACACGGATCCCGCCGGCTGCCGGCGTTGCGCTGCAGCCGCTGCACTGCGTGAGTTCGGTCGGCGTCGTGCCGGTCTGCGCGTCCATCCAGAGGCGGATGCCGAAATCGGTCGGCTGTAGCAGGCCGTTCCCTGGATACAGCGTGTTGTCGCTGCCGCTCGGACCGTTGGGGTTGCACCCAGGAAGGTTCTCGTTCGGAGAGTAGGTGCACCCCAGATCATCGCACTCCTGGACGCTGCCGCAGTTGATGCTGACCGTGGTTTGACGGTAGACCCACTTGTTCTGGTAGAAGCTCTTGCTCCACGCCGCCATCGTCGGCAGGTCCAGATCGAACGACACGTACACCGGCTCGTTGGTCGGGTTGTAGATCGGGAACTCGAAGAGTCCGGCCCCCGCCGGGACGCTAGCCGCGACTGGATTGAGCATCAGCGAGACCGGCGCCGCAGGCGAGGGGCTATCGAGCGTGAGCTGGCCGAGGCCGTACTTGCCGCTCGGTCCGTTCGTCGCTGCGACCGCGTTGCCGCCCATCGCGATCGGCGCCGCCAAGAGCGTGTGCTCCCAGCACCGGCTCATGGGTGTCATCCGGTTCAGACGGTCGGTCGCCTCGACCTCGATCCGGAGGAGTCCCTGCGTCGTGCCGAGCAGAGGAATCGGCGTCGATCCGCCGGCTCGGAAAAGGTGGACGGTGGTCATCGCGGGCGAGGCCAGGTTCGTCCAGTTGAGCAGCGCGGTCCCGTTCGCTGCGTTGACGATGCGGTAGCGAACGCTTGCGATCCCGACCCCGTCGTCCGTCGGATTGATCGTCCACTTGAGCGAGTTGCCGCCGCCGGAGTCCGTGCCGCCCGACTCGGTGGCGTAGAGCGGCGCCGCGTCGAGGAGATATGCGAACTTGGTGACCTTCGGAGCGGAGCCAACGGCACACGCAGTCGAAGGTCCGAGGGTCGTCGTATCGGAGACAGCTTCGCTCGTCGAATGCGCGTGGGTCGGGTTGAGCGTCGGCACGTTGTTCTGACCGAGCGTCGCGCTGAACGTGATCGTGTCCCTCGACTCGACTCGGACCTTGGTGTCGACCATCGCGAGCACCGGCGGCGTCGCGTCGTAGCGAAGCGCATGCACGATGCTCGTGGTGTTCCCGGCGGCGTCAGCGGCGACCACGGTGACCATCACCTGCGAGGTGCCGGGGACGGTACCAGCCGGCAGTGTCAGGGTCCACGTCCCAGCCGGTCCGTCGTAGCTGGCGCGCTCGGTGCCGCCCACGAACGCCTTCACGCTCACGAAGTGATTGTCGGCGACGGTGCCGGTGAGCGTCGGTGCCGCCGCGCCGGTCCACCAGTCGCTACCGACCTCCACGAACCCGGTGCTCGCCCACGTCAGCGTTGGCGGCAGGTTGTCGACGGCCAGCGAGACCTGTGCTGTGCCCCGGTTCCCCGAGTCGTCGAAAGACTCGAGCGCCACCACGAGATTGCCCTCGGTGTTGGGATAGAAAGTCCGCGTGTCGATGTTCGCCGCGGCGTCGCGGTCGTTGGGGTCGCCATCGAGGTCCATCGTGCCCGGAGGCGCCGTGAACGACAGCGAGGGCATCACGTCCAGGTCGTCGGTCGCGAGAGCGCTGATCATAACCACACCGCGCACGAACTGCGTGTTGGGTTGGACGGTGATCGCGATCGTCGGAGGCAACTGATCGAACGTGTCGCCTGCGTCCGGATGCAGTCTGCCTGTCGCCGCGCACGAGCCAGGCGCCATATTGCCGCCACCAGAGGCCAGCGCGTCGAGTTGTCCCAGCACATCCGCTGCGCCGTTGTAGGGCGTTTGATTCCTCGCGCCATCGTTCAGGTAGGTCACGATGGCGTTGGCCAGCGCGAGCCGCACCGATTGGTTGGAAACCGCGCGCGTGCCGCCGAAGAAGAGCTGCATCGCACCCTGGCGACCGTCCCAGCAGCCGTCGGCGAGGTCGGTGTCGAGCACTCGGAAGACGCGCATGGCGTTCATGGCCGAGCCGAAGGTGCCGCCGT
>CAADGM010000148.1 GCA_900696535.1 uncultured Planctomycetota bacterium | reverse complement strand
GTCTTCACGCTCACGCTGAGCAGGTGCAGTCCGGGCGTCAGCGCGCTCGTGTCGAGCGTCGCCACGTCCGGATCACCGACGACGCCGGGCGGCGTCAGGTTGGTGCCATCGATCTGATACGTTCGTTCGGAGTCGTTCCAGTGTGCCCCGGCCCCCTTCGGCACGAGCCGGACCAGCAGCTTGCCCGCCGCGTCCGCTTCGCCGGCACGGGGTGCGGCAATCTCGAACAGCCGCGGCGCCGCGGCGTCGGGGATGGGTCGCTCGAAGAGCTTCTTCCACTTGGGGGCGGGCGGGTCGTTCGGGTCGGCCGTGGGCGCCTTGGCGCTTTCGGGGGCGTCAGGCTTCTCCGCCGGGTCGCCGCGGTGGAAGCAGTAGTCGTAGCGGACGGTGTCGCCGCGGAACGTGAGCAGCCCGTAGCCCGCGTTCTTGCCGAAGGTCGAGCCGCCCATGGCACCGCGCAGGCCGTCAATGTCGCGCGAGTTGACGCCGTGGCCGTGTCCGTAGAGCACGGCAACCACGTTGTAGTCGCGCAGCAGGTCGATGAGCGTCTCCTTCTCGACGGGATTGGCCAGCTCGTCGCTGTAGATCGGGTGGTGCAGCGCGAGCACGACGGGCATGCGCGGCCCGGCCTGCTCGAGCGCGCTCGCGAGAAACGCCCGCGTCCGGCCATCAATCGTCGGCACGGGCTCCTGGGGCGAGGCGGAGCTGATGTTGACGAAACGCACGCCGCCATGGTCGACGAAGTGGTTCTCGCCACCGTGGCGCTCGCGCAGGATGTGGTACATCGCACCCCAGGTGTTGTCGTGGTTGCCCGCCAGGGCGTACCACTTGCAGGCGAGGCGGTCGAGCTGCTGCTCCACCACGCTCCACGTGTCGTCGATGACGCCGTACTCGGTAATGTCGCCCGTCACCAGGGCCAGCGCGGGCGGCGGCGCGTCCAGGCCGCTCGCGGCGTCGCGCTGCGGCTGCCGCGTCTGCTCGACGATCCAGTCGAGCGTGTCGCTGCCGCGCACGCGGGCCGGCGGCGGCTCGCCGGCATGCTGCGGGTCGATGTGGATGTCGGTGATGTGCAGCACGGAGAAGTCCGACCGCGGCGGCGGCTCGGCTGCGAAGGCGACCGCGGCGGCAAGTAATGCGAGCACCGCGGCCGGCATCCGTCTCGGACCAGAGCAAGTGGGCATACGGAAGACCTCACGCTTGCGGCTTCGGGACGACGGCGCGCCGCCCGCGACCGGCACTATAATGCCCGCGGCAGGCAGGCGCATGGAAATCCGCGTTAACGGCGAGCCGCGCAGCGTTCCCGACCGGAGCACGGTCGCGGACCTGATTCGTGAGCTGGCCGTCGCGCCGGAGCGCGTCGCCGTCGAGGTCAACCAGCAGCTCGTCCGCCGGGCGACCTTCGCGGACACGCCGCTGCGGCCCGGCGACCGCGTGGAGATCGTCACGCTTGTGGGAGGCGGCTAATGGACGTACCGCCCATTCGCATCGGTCCCTTCTCGTTCCGCTCGCGGCTGTTCGTGGGCACGGGCAAGTACCTTCGCAACGGCGAGCCGGACTATGAGCTGATGCGCGCTGCGCTCCATGCCAGCGGGGCCGAGGTCGTCACCGTGGCCGTCCGCCGGGAGCGCCTCTACGACCGCGCCGGCCGCAGCCTGCTCGACTTCCTCGACCTGTCGCGCTACACGATCCTGCCGAACACGGCCGGGTGCTTCAGCGCCGAAGACGCCATCCGGGCGGCCCGTCTTGGACGGGAGCTGCTGGAGGGTCTGGGCAATCCCGGAGCGCAATGGGTCAAGCTGGAGGTGCTGGCCGACCGCAAGACGCTCCTGCCGGACCCGATCGAGACGCACGCGGCGGCGGCGGCCTTGCTGAAGGAGGGCTTCGTCGTGCTGGCCTACGCCAACGACGACCCCGTACTGTGCCAGAAGCTCAAGGCGCTCGGCTGCGCCAGCGTCATGCCGCTCGGATCGCCGATCGGCAGCGGACAGGGCATCCTGAACCCGAACAACATCAGCATCATCCTGGAGCAACTCAAGGAGGACGATCCGGCCTACCCGGTGATCGTGGACGCCGGCGTGGGCACCGCCAGCGACGTGACGATCGCCATGGAGCTCGGCGCCGACGGCGTGCTGCTGAACACGGGCATCGCCGGTGCGGCGGACCCCGTGCGGATGGCCGAGGCCATGAATCACGCCATTCGCGCCGGCTACCTGGCCCGCCACGCGGGCCGCATCCCGCGGAAGCGCTACGCCTCCGCCAGCTCCCCCATGGAGGGTCGCATTGCACCCGCAGGCGCGATCTGACGGTGAGGATGCGCGCTCGCTGCTCACCGCGGCGATCGAGGCCGACCTGCGCGCCCCGGTCGGCCCGCCGTGCCCGGTGGACCGCGTACCCCGGCGGACGCGCAACCAGTACTGTATCGCCATCATCGCCCTGGGCCTCTTCAACTACTTGGTCTACACGCTGACCTACGCGGCCCTGGGCGGCGACGCGCACAACGGCACGCGCCGCATCATCAGCGACGCCGACGGCCGGAGGCACGCCGAGTACTTCGTCAAGGGTCACTTCATTCACTCGCTCAGCGGCCACGAGCGGCAGGTCAGCCGCGCCGCCTGGATCTACAGCTACATTCACTCCATCTCAGTGCCTCTGACCAGCGGCGCCATGATCATCAGCATGCTCATCCTGGCCCGGCCGCACATCATCGCAACGATGCGCGGCGGCCTGGTGGCCGGGGAGACGGTGGTCACCGTGTTCGGGACAGTCGCGGTGCTGATCTCAGTGGGGACGGCAACGCTCTTCACGTGGAACCTCGTGGCCGAGCTGGCCAAGACGTGAGTGCGGTGCACCCGGGGCTCGACTGGCTCTCGCCGGGCGGCCGGATCGCGTGTCGGCTGCCCGGCTTCGAGGTGCGCGAGCAGCAGCAGGAGATGGCGCGGGCGGTGCGGCGCGCGTTCGTGGAGGGGCGACACCTGGCGGTCGAGGCGGGCACGGGCGTGGGCAAGACCTTTGCCTACCTGCTGCCGGCCATCGAGCAGGTCCTGGCTGGCCGGCGCGTCGTCGTCAGCACCCACACCATCGCCCTCCAGGAACAGCTCATCCGCAAGGACATCCCGTTTCTCCAGGCGGCGCTGGCGGAGCCCGACGATGCCGAGCAGCCTCCGGGCGTCGCGCGACCCGAAGCCGCCGCACCACCCTTCTCGGCCGAGCTCCTGAAGGGGCGGACCAACTACCTGAGCCTGCGGCGCCTGAAGGGGGCCAGCGCCAAGCAGCAGCAGCTCCTTCCGAACATGCCAGCGCGCAACGCGCTGCACGCCATCGAGGAGTGGGCCTACGTCACCGCCGACGGCTCGCTGTCGGACCTGGGCGAAACCCCGCCGCTGGAGGTCTGGGAGAAGGTCCGCAGCGAGCACAACAACTGCCTGGGTCGCCGCTGTCCGACCTACAGCACGTGCTTCTACTACGCGGCCCGTCGGCGGGCTGAGGCCGCGCACCTCCTGGTGGTCAACCACGCGCTGCTGGTGGCCGACTTGGTGCTGCGACGCGACAACGCGAACATCATTCCGGACTATGACCTGCTGGTCATCGACGAGGCGCATACGCTCGAGGACATCGCCGTCGACCAGTTCGGGAGCAGCGTCTCGGCCGGGCAGGTCCAGCACCTGCTCGCCGAGCTATTCAACGAGCGCAGCGGCAAGGGGCTGGTGACGGCCTACGGCGACCAGTCACTGCGCAAAGCGGTGGTGGAGACCGCTGCGATCTGCTCGGCGTTCTTCGATCGGCTGGCGGCCTGGCACCGGGCACACGGCCGCGGCAACGGGCGCCTGGTCGCCACGCCGCCCGTGCACAACGACGCGGGCGAAGCGCTGACCGAACTTGCCCAGCGGCTCGATCCGCTCGCGCGCGCCATGCCTCGGGAGGAGGATCGAACCGAACTCAGCGCGGCGACGCTTCGGCTCAGGGAAGCCGCGACCACGATCGACGCGCTGCTGGCGCAGCGATTCGAAGAGTCGGTTTACTGGATCGAAGCCGATCCGGCCCGGGCGGCAAGGCTGCGCCTGTGCGCGGCGCCGCTCGACGTCAGCCCGATCCTGGCCGAGTTGTTGTTTCGACGGGTGAAGAGCGCGGTCCTGACCAGCGCCACGCTCGCAACCGCGGGGGGCGACTTCTCGTACCTGCTGAGCCGACTCGGCGCCGCAGGAATCGACACGCTCCAGCTTGGCTCGCCGTTCAACTATCGCGAGCAGGTTCGCGTGTACGTCGAGGCGGGGCTGCCCGACCCGGGTGACAACGAGGCGTTTGTCGCCGCGTCCAGCCGCGCGGTCACGTACTACGTGCAACAGACCGAGGGCCGCGCGCTGGTGCTCTTCACGAGCTATCGCATGCTGGCAGACGCGGCCCGGCGCGTGCGGGCCGACCTCGAGGCACAGGGCTACACGTTCCTCGTGCAGGGCGAGGGCCTGCCGCCGGCACGGATGCTCGAGGAGTTCCGCCGCACGCCGCGATGCGTCCTCCTGGGTGTGGCCAGCTTCTGGCAGGGGGTGGACGTGGTCGGCGAGGCGCTGTCGAACGTCATCATCGTGAAGCTTCCGTTCGCGGTTCCGGACCGGCCGACGGTCGAGGCACGCATCGACCTGGTCCGTCGGCGAGGCGGGAACCCCTTCAACGACTTCCAGCTCCCCGAGGCGATCCTTCGCTTTCGGCAGGGATTCGGTCGACTCATCCGCAGCCACAGCGATCGGGGGATCGTAGTCCTGCTCGACCCGCGCGTGGTCCGCAAGGCGTACGGCCGGCAGTTCCTGTCGAGCCTGCCGCCGTGCGAGGTCATCGTCGAGAAGCGGACGTGGTAACAGGGCGCGGAGTGGCGCGGAGGTCGAGTTCTCGGACGTTATGATCGACGCGATGAGCCGGCCTTGGGCGCAACGAACCGGTGCTCTAATAGCATTTGGGGGAACGCTCGATCCAGTGTAGCATGGAGGGTGGTTTGCCGGGCGCCGCCAGTATTCTCGGCAAACAGGGAGCCGGTTGGAGGACCGGCATGAGCCAGGCCGCCGGGCTCAACACCTCTGGCATGGTCTCGTGGAGTCAAGCGTTCGTTTGGCCGCGGTCCCGCTCTGGCCGGGGCGCGGCCCGGATCTCCCCGTAACAGGAAAGGGTAGTCGCGTGCACACTCGAGGAAGGGTTGCTGTGTTGATGTCGCTGGCCACGGCGGGCTGCGTGCTGCTGACCGCCGGCTCGGCCTGGGCTGAGGATTTCTCGCTGATCCTGGGCGAGCAGCGCTTCGATCCCATCGTGGACGGCGTGCCGCCCGTGCCGGCCGAGCTGGCCGGTGCGCGCAGCGCGGGCGCGGACCTGCGCCTGGTGCAGTTCGACGGGCCGATCATGAGCGGCTCGGTCGACATGCTCGAGGACGCCGGCCTGCAAGTCATCCAGTACATCCACCCGTACACGTACATCGTGTGGGGCGACGGGCAGCAACTCCAGCTCGTCACCCGAGCGTCGAACGTCCGCTGGACCGGAGACTTTCTGCCGGCGTATCGCCTCCTGCCTCGCTATCGCCTCGGCAGTGAGGACGTCATCGACGTCAAGGTCCTCGTCGTGCGCGCCGCCGACGCCGAGACCGTCGCCGACACGATCGAGGGTCTCGGGGGCAAAGTCGAAGCCGTCGAGCCTATGGATCGCGTCCTCTCGACGGTCCGTGTGTTCATCCCGGCCAACCAGCTCGCGCCGATCGCCCAGATCCCCGGCGTGTACAGCGTCCAGCCGCAGCCGCTCGACGGCGGTGACCGCGGCGAGATGACCAACCAGATCTGTGCCAACAACGTCAGCGGCACCAACCAGGCCTTCCCGGGCTACGGCACGTGGCTGGCCAGCATCGGCCTCAGCGGCGCCGGCGTGCGCATCGCCAACGTCGACAGCGGTCTCCAGGACAGCCACCCTGCCCTGGCCAGCCGCGTGATCCCCTGCGTCGGCGGAGCTGACTGCGGCACCGCCTCGTCGCAAAGCAGCCACGGAACGCACACCGCCGGCATCATGGCCGCCGATCCGAATGGCAGCACGCTGGACGCCTACGGCTTCAAGCGCGCCATGGGCGTGGCCCCCGGGGCGAACCTCATCGAGCAGCTCTATAGCCCGACCTACACGCAGACGAACGGCATGCTCAAGCTGATGTACACCTCGCGGTACAACAACTGCTCTCTCTCGGGCAATAGTTGGGGTCCGTCCGGCACGCCGCTGGGCTACGACAACAACACCCGCCAAGTGGACGTCGGCACGCGCGATGCCGACCCCAATACCCCGGGCAACCAGCCGCTGCTGTTCGTCCTCTCGATCATGAACGGCAACGGCGGCACGAGCACCCAGGGCACGCCCGACGAGGCCAAGAACATCTTCACGATCGGCTCGACCAAGGGACAGACCAGCGGAGGCGTTCAGATCCTCCAGATCGACGACCTGTCGTCGAACAGCGCTCACGGACCATGCCTCGATGGCCGCAAGATTCCGCACCTGGTCGCCCCGGGCTGCTACGTCGACTCGTCCGTGACCACCAGCTCGTTCGGGCTGAACTGCGGCACGAGCATGGCCTCGCCGCACGTCAGCGGCGCCGTGGCGCTGTTCGTCGAGTACTACCGCAACCTGCCCGATTACAGCGTCGATCCGAGCCCGGCCCTGATCAAGGCGGCCTTCTGCGCCGCGGGCAAGAGCCTGGCCGGCAAGCTCGACGCCAGTGGCGGCGTGCTCGGGCACCCCTTCGACAGCAAGCAGGGCTGGGGCCGCATGATCCTCCCCTGGGTCGTCGACCCGAACGTCCCCGTGCGCTACTTCGATAACCCGATGATCTTTGATAACACCGGCGAGGAGTGGGTGCAGGCCGTCTCGGCCTTCGATCCCAGCAAGCCAGTCCGCATCATGCTCGCCTGGACCGACGCTCCCGGACACGGCCTCGGCGGCAGCACGCCCGCCTGGAACAACAACCTCGACCTCGAGGTCTCCGACGGGACGAACACCTTCAGGGGCAACGTCTTCAACACGAGCACCGGCTGGTCTCAGACCGGCGGCACGGCGGATGATCGCAATAACACTGAAGCCGTGTACATCGGCCCGACCGCAACGGGCGCCTACACGATCAAGGTCAAGGCGACCAACATCAACTCGGATGGCGTGCCCGCCACAGGCGACCTGACCGACCAGGACTTCGCCCTGGTGTGCTACAACTGCGCACTCGAGCCGACCTTCACGCTGGCGATCTCCCCGCCGGCCGGCTCGCTCTGTGCGCCCGGTGACTCGCAACACAACATCGCTGTCGCCTCGATCCAGGGCTACACCGACGACGTGACGCTGAGCGCCAGCGGCCTGCCCGCGGGCGTCAGCGCCTACTTCTCCACCAACCCCGTCACGCCGCCCGGCAACAGCACCCTGACGCTCGACGTCAATGGTGCGGCCGCGGGCGAATACCCAATCCTTATCACCGGCACGTCCGGCGCGATCGTGCGCAGCGCGACCGTCAATCTGAGCGTCTACACGGCGCCGCCGGTGCCGCCCGCGTTGACCTTCCCGGCCAACGGGCAGCTCAGCGCTCCGCTCCGCCCGATCTTCACGTGGAACCCGGCCCCGTTCGCCACCAGCTACGCGATCCAGGTCGCGCGCGACGCGGCGTTCAGCAACATCGTGGCGTCGGCCAGCGGCCTGACCTCGCCGAGCTTCCAGCCTGCCGCTGATCTGCTCCAGGGCAAGCAGTACTTCTGGCGCGTGCAGGGGAGCAATCCGTGCGGCATCGGCGCCTGGTCGAGCGCTTACTACTTCACCACGCGAGTGACTCCGGCCATCCTGCTTGTCGACGACGACGACAACGCCCCGAACGTCCAGTCGCTGTACACGCAGGCGCTGATCAGCCTCGGCGTGGACTATGACCTGTGGGACACGAACAACACGGACAACGAGCCCAGCGCCGAGTACCTCAGCCCGTACTGCGTCGTCATCTGGTTCACCGGTGACGAGTTCGGTGGCACCTGCGGCCCGGGCGCCGCCGGCGAGGCCGCCCTCCAGAGCTGGCTGGAGACTGGCAAGAACCTCTTGTTCACCAGCCAGGACTACTTCTTCGACCGGCGGGTCAGCGGCCAGCCCAACGCGTTCATGATCAATGTGCTGGGTGTCGCCTCGATCGGCAACGACGTCTCGCCGCGTCAGACCTCGATGACCGGCACCAACGTGTACGCCGGCCTCGGCCCATACACGCTGAACTTCACCACGCCGGCCGGGACGCTCTCCAACTGGACCGACAACGTCACGCCGGGACCGAACGCCCAGGTCGCCTTCACGGGCAACAACGGCAACGCCGGCATCACCAAGGACAGCGGCGTCTACAAGCTCCTGTTCCTGGTTGTTCCGTTGGAGACGGCGCCGGCGGCGGGCATCGCCGAGGTCATCGCGCGGTCGCTCGACTGGTTCTACCCGTGTGCGCCGGCGCTGTGCCCCGGCGACATGAACTGCGACGGCAGCGTCAACTTCGACGACATCGACCTGTTCGTCGAGGCGCTCAGCTACCCGGGCGGCGATGGCTGGCCTTACGCCCCGTGCCCGTGGCTGAACGGCGACACCGACAACGACGGCGACGTCGACTTCGATGACATCGATCCGTTCGTTGGGCTGATCGGTACAGACTGCCCGTAGCGGCCGGTTGAAAGACGGCCCGAGATGGTCGAGTCAGGAGCGCCGGACCTCCGCGTCCGGCGCTCCTGCGCGAACCAGGACCGTAGCGCCGGGCCTCCGGGTCCGGCGCTTTTGTGCGCAGTAGGCCGGTAGCGCGCGGCGCAGAGATACAGCACTACTGTTCTCGAGCACGCTGTTCAGCTCGTCGTAACGCGCGCGAACTCGAAAACGCTTCCAAGGAAGCCGTCAATTTGTAAGCGCTTCAAATGGCTCGGTTGAGGTGCGGTCGGCTACCCTACCGAGTCGTTGTTGAATCAGGCGGGGTGCGATCGGTCCCGCGGGGCAGGCAGCGACGAGAATCGAGGGTCGGACCATGAAACTTCACTCCCGGCTGTTGGCAGCGAGCATCGTCTGCTCGGTCACTTTGAATGGCTGCGATCGTCAGCAGTCGTCGCAGGTCGACGCCGGGGCAGCGGAGGCCAGGCCGTCGCCGCGGCCCGCCGTCGAGTCGACCGTCCCCGCCCCCGACATCCGAGAATTGCTGACGAAGTGGTCGGTGGGCGAGGAGGACGCCGCGGTGGCCGGCGTGGTCGAGCTATCTCGGTCGGCGGCGGGCGCCGACGGGTTGCGTTTGTACGCGATGACTGAGCAGCAGTTCGCGGCGCTGCCGGTCGAGCAGCGCACGGCGCTTCAATCCGAGATGCTCGATTCGCTCCAGCACCTGCGTGCGCTGGCGAGAGAGATTCGCCGCCGCGCATCGGACGCAGCGGCCGCCGGGCGAACGGACGAGGCTGATGGGCTGATCGAATCGCTCCGCGCTCTGGCGCAGGCCAACAGCGGTCCGCAGGTACCTCTGGCGGTAGACATGGTGGCCAAGGCGATCCAGGAGAAGCTGGTCGATCCGCCCCTCGACGCCGTGCCCGCGACCGCCCCCACACCGAGCTCGCCTTGAGGTTGCCGTTGCGGCGAGCGGGGACAAGTCCGCAGGTGACGCCTTTGACTGGCATTCGTGCCGCCGGCGTGCGGAATTGGCGCGAGAAGACCGAGTCGCATCTCCCGTCGGACACGGAGGTCCTACTGGGCTATTGTGCTTGCAGGTCGTCCTACCCCGTCGGCGAAGCAACGCGCTTCTGAAGCCGCGTGATCGCCAGTTCGACAGCCATCTCAATCGCTGCGCGCATGCTGCGCGGGTCGGCCTTGTTTCGGCCGGCGATGTCAAAGGCCGTGCCGTGGTCCGGGCTGGTCCGGACGACATCGAGCCCGAGCGTGAGCTGAACGGCCTCGTGAAAGCCGGCCATCTTCACCGGGATCAGCCCCTGGTCGTGATACATGGCCACGAGCCCGTCGTAGCGGCGGGCGACGTCTGGAACGAAGGCCGTGTCGGGAGGCAGCGGGCCGGAGACGCGCAGGCCGGCCTCTCGCGCCATGGTCAGGGCCGGTTCGATGATCCGTTGCTCCTCATCGCCGAGCAGGCCGCCTTCGCCCGCGTGGGGGTTGAGCCCGAGCACGCCGATGTGCGGCCGCTCGATGCCGAACCATTCGCGCAGCGCGGTGCTGAGCAGGTCGATGGGCTGGTGAACGAGGCCGATGGTGAAGCGGTTGCGTAGCTCGAAGAGCGGAACATGGTCCGAGGCCAGCGCGACCCGCAGCGTGCCGACGATGAACGCCATCGTGATCCGACGTGTTTCGCAGCGCCGGGCGAAGTAGTCGGTGTGGCCGTGGAAGCGGTGATTGGCCAGGTGCCAGGCTTGCTTGCTGATCGGGGCGGTCACCAGTGCATCCAGGCTTCCGCCGCGCAGTAGCCGCAAGCCCTCCTCGACGAACCGGAACGACGCGTGTCCTGCCAGGGCGTCCGGCTCACGCACGCTGCCGGGGCGGATCGGGGCGATCTCGTCGAAGTCGCCCAGCAGCACGCCGCGACGCACGCGCATCGACGGGTCGTACGGCTCGCGCCACCAGAAAGGGTTGATCTCGGCCTGGTCGGCGGCGAGCTCGAGCAGGTCGTGCAGCCCAAGGAGAATGAAACGCGCCCGCTGGCGCAACTCCGGGTCGGCCAGCGCCTTGACGACCACCTCCGGGCCGATACCCAGCGGGTCGCCCATCGTGATGCCGATGAGCGGCAGCTCGCCAACCGCGCTGGCCGGGACGTTGCTCATGGCTCGTAACCGCCCGACTCGAGCAGGTCCCACGACACGCCCCGCGCGGACCGCGCCGCGGCGTCGGCGTAGGCCGTCGCCCGGCGCAGCACGAGCCGCGCGAGGATGTCGGTCTCGATGTTGAGGCAATCGCCGGGCTGCCGCCGGCCCAGCACCGTGCGTTCGAGCGTGGTGGGCACGAGCGCAACAGAGAAGCCGTCGCGGGTCACGTCGACGACCGTGAGGCTGGTGCCGTCGAGCGCGATGCTGCCCTTGGGGACGACCAGGTCGAGCAGGCCGGCGTCGCAGCGCACGTAGAGCCGCCACTCGCCGCCCCCGCGATCGATCCGCCGCACCGTGCCGACGCCGTCCACGTGACCCTGGACGAAGTGCCCGTCGAGCGAATCGCCGACGCGCAGGGAGCGTTCCAGGTTCACCGGCTCGCCCGTCCGCAGGGCGCCAAGCGTGGTGCGCCGCCACGTCTCCGGCACCACATCGAACCGCGCCACAGCGCCGCGAAGCTCCGCCACGGTCAGGCACGCGCCGTTGACCGCGACGCTCGCGCCCGGCAGAAGTCCCGACGCCAGCGGCCCGATGTCCACTTCGAGCAGGTAGGCGTCCGTCGCCCCGACGCGGCGCAGCGCCCCATCGGCTCGCGCGACACGACCAACGTGCTGGATGATGCCGGTGAACACGCGCACACCTGCCTGCGGCGCGGCAGCCGGGGACAGGCGCGCGGCCGCACCTTCTGTAGTGTAGGGCCCGACCACGTCACGCGTCTGCGCGTCGTGGCGGCTCAAGCGAGGAGTATGACTGGGGAGCGGCCGGCTACGGCAACTGGTCCAGGAGCGTGTCCGGGTCGAAATCAACGAACACGCTGCGATAGACGCTGGCGTCTACGTCGCCGGGCGGGAGGTTGCCCTCGTCGAGGAACGCGCCCAGCTCCGGGCGCGAACGGATCCCGAAGTCGGCGAAGAAGTCCGCCATGAACTGAGCTTCCTCGTCGGTCAGGTTCACCGAGATATTCGGGTCGGCGCTGCTGGCAGCGTCGCCGTAGATCTGCACTTCGTCCGGCGTCAGGCGATTGAGTTGGTTGCCCTTGACCTTGTCGTAGGCCGAGCGCAGGTCGCCACCGAACTGGTTGGCGGTCCGCTCCGAGCGCAGGATCGCGTTGATAGTGAGGGGGGAGAGCCCCAGCTCGGCCAGGCGAGCGCGCTTCTCCGCAGCCGTGAGGCTGGTGTTGTTCACGATCCGGTTGACGTCCGTGACGGTCGTGGGGACCGCGCTGTCGAAGTCCTCGGGTTGGCAACCGACCACCGCGAAGGCGGCACAGACGAGCAGGCATGCGAGCGTCGAGCGGATCACGTTCGGGCTCCTGGCGACCGGCGGGCGCCGCGGCCGAAGGGCCAGCCTACGCGCGTCCCGCACCCGCCGCTATCATACGTGGCTCGCAGGTGACTACAACCCGCGGGCCGGCCGGGCTTTGCGGCGGCGGGCCGCCGCGGCAGGCCGTGTCGCACCAGCCCGGGAGCAGGTCATGCGCGTCGCCATCGTCGGCTTTCCCTATGCGGGCAAGACCACGCTCTTTCGAGCGATATCGGGCGTCTCGCCAGACCACCTGAAGATCGCGGAGGAGAACCTGGCGGCGGTCCACGTCCCGGAGCCGCGGCTGGACTGGCTGGAGGCGCACTTCAAGCCTCGCAAGCGGACCGAGGCGACCATCGACTTCGTGGACCTGCCGGGCAGCGGCGAGGGCGATCTCGAGAAGGCCGGCCTGGAGAAGCACCTGCCGACGCTGCGCCAGGCCGACGCGCTGGTCCTGTGCGTGCGGGCTTTTGCATCGGACTCGGTGCCGGCCTTCAAGGGGAGCGTCGATCCGCAGCGCGACCTGGAGCTGATCCGCCAGGAGATGCTCTACGCCGACTTCGCCATCGTCGCCGGCCGGGTGGAGAAGCTCGAGAAGGCCATCACCAAGCCTTCCAAAGAGCGCGACCAGCAGAAGCACGAGCTCGAGCTGCTGCGACGCTGCAACGACGCGTTGGAGAAAGGCCGGCCGCTCAGCGCCGTCATCCAGCCCGGTGAGGAAGAGAAGATGGTCCGCAGCTTCGGCTTCCTCACCCAGAAGCCGGTCGTGACGGTCGTCAACATCGGCGAGGCCGACATCCGCCGCGAAACGCCTTTCCGCGATGACAATGCAGTCTTCACACTCGCGGCCTGCGCGCCCGTCGAGGCCGACATCCTCCAGCTTCCGCGGGCGGACCGGCCGGCGTTCATGGCCGAGTACGGCATCAGCGCGCTGGCCCGCGACCGGATCATCCGCGCCTGCTTCGACGCGCT
>CAADGM010000147.1 GCA_900696535.1 uncultured Planctomycetota bacterium | reverse complement strand
GGTCCAGCGGGCACGGGCCCCGGCGACCTGTCCGAGCGCCTGGCCCGGGCCGACGCGGCCCTCCGCGACGGCGACACCATCTACCTCACCGTGGCCGACCGCGATCGCAACATGGTCTCGCTCATCCAGAGCAACTACCGCGGGTTCGGCTCCGGGCTTTGCCCGGACGGGCTGGGCTTCTGCCTCCAGAACCGCGGCGAACTCTTCGCTTTGGATCCGGACCACCCGAACGGCTACGCCCCGCACAAACGGCCCTTTCACACCATCATCCCCGCCTTCGTCACGCGGGACGGTCGGCCCTGGCTGAGCTTCGGCGTCATGGGCGGCGACATGCAGCCGCAGGGCCACGTCCAGATCCTGTGCAACCTGATCGACTTCGGCATGAACCTCCAGGAGGCCGGCGACGCCGCCCGCTGGTATCACACCGGCTCGTCGGAGCCCACCGGCGAGGTCATGGCCGACGGCGGCCGCGTCGCACTGGAGTCGGGCGTCGACCCGGAGGTCGTCCGCACGCTCGCCCAGATGGGACATCGCATCGAGGCCATGCCGGGCGCCTTCGGCGGCTACCAGGCGATCCTGTACGACGCGGAGCAGGACGTGTACTACGGCGCGTCCGAGTCACGCAAGGACGGCCAGGCCGCCGGCTACTGATCCACGAGTCGCGCGAGCCCCGCGCGGAGCCGGGATGATCCTCGACGTCCACTGTCACTACTGCTTCTCACGCTACCGTGCCGCCGGCATCGAGCGCTTCGCGTTCGAGGACCCGGAGCCGGCCGCGCCCGACACGCCCGGCGCACCCCCGCTGCCCACCGACTTCGACTCGTGCATCTCGCCGCGCGTGATGCGTCGGCCGGCGTGGTGGTTGGCACGGCGACTGCTCGGCCTGCCTGCGGTCGGGCCGGAGTTGGACGCGGCGTTGGAGGAGCGCTACCGGCCGCACCTGTGGACGGCGGGGCCGATCGAGCGTTACGTGCTGCTCGCGTTCGACGCGGTGCTGGACGACGCCGGCCGCGTGGCGCCGCTGCCTGAGCGAAGCGAGGACCTGGGCTCGGACATCTACACGTCGAACAGCCTGGTGCGCGACGTGTGCCGGCGACATCCGGAGCGGTTCCTCTTCGGCGCGTCGGTTCACCCCTACCGGCCCGACGCGCTCGCGGCGATCGAGGCGGTCTTTCGCGCCGGGGCCTGCCTGCTGAAGTGGATTCCGCTCCACCACAACATCGACCCCGCCGACGAGCGCACCGTCGCCGCGCTGGTCCGCTGCGCCGAGCTGGGCCTGCCTGTGCTGGTACACATGGGCGAGGAGTTCACGCTGACGACGCAGCGGCCGGCGTACCGACCACTTCGGATGCTGCTGCCGGTGCTGGAGCAGCTGTACCGTCGCGGCACCATGCCGACCGTCATCGTCGCCCACGCCGCCACGCCGGTGACACCCTGGGGAGAGACCGAGTCCCACCGGCTGCTGCTCGAAGCGTTGCGGGGCGCGCTCCGTCGGGCGCCGCTGTACGCGGACATCTCGGCCATGACGGCCGTCACCAAGCGTGGCTTTCTGCTGAGCCTGGCGCGTCAGCAGGACCTGCACGGGCGACTGCTCTTCGGCTCCGACTTCCCGGTGCCGACGGGCGTGTGGGCGGTCCGCGGGCGGCTCGGCAACGCGTACCCGGCCATTCGGGCCTGTCCCGCGTGGCCGCAGCAGGCGGCGCTGGCCTGCCGGGCGCTGGGCTTCAACGAAATCGTCTTCCACCGGGCCGCCGAGCTGCTGCCCAACGTGGACTTCTTCGCAGGGGCGGCGCCGCTGACGACGGCCGCCACGACCGGCTGACCCGCGTGCTTGACCGGCGGCGCATCGAGTCCGGTGTAGCGCCGGCTATCAGCAGGCGTCGTGCAGCACCCGCGATCAGCGGGTAACCCCGAACACCTGGGCAACGCGCTTGACCGCCGGCGCGGCTGCGAGCAAGCTTCGCGGCGCACGCGACTGGCATCAACAAGGAGGCCGACGTGTCCGCATCCGACGCGAGCCGTGACCCGCTGGGAGAGGGTGGGTTCGAGACAATCTGTGCCCACTACGGCGAGCATCGCCTGGCGCACGGCGGCGGCGCCGCCCCGCCGCTCTACCAGACCTCAACCTTCGTCTATCCCGACGCGGAGGCATTCGACCGGCGGCTCCTGCCGCAGAACCCGTATTTCGATTACACGCGCGTCAGCAATCCGACGACCGCGCTCCTGGAGGCGAAAGTCGCCCGGCTGGAGCACGGCACGTGGTGTCGCGCGTTCGGGTCGGGCATGGGCGCGATCTCCAGCGCCATCAACGCGACGATCGCGCAGGGGGCCCACGTCGTCGCCGTGGCTAATTGCTACCCCCCCACGCGCGAGTTCCTCCAGCAATACCTCCCGAAGTTCGGCGTGCAGACCACCTTCGTGACGTCGCTCGATCCCCAGGCGTTCATCGCCGCCATGAGGCCGGAGACGAAGCTGGTCTACCTGGAGAGCCCGACCTTCGGCGTGAATCACCTGATCGAGATTCCGCCCATCACGGCCGCGGCCCGCGCGCGGGGTGCGGCGACCATCTTCGACAACTCCTGGGCGACGCCCTACTTCCAGAACCCGCTGGATCTGGGCGTCGACCTGGTCGTGCACAGCGCCACCAAGTACATCGGCGGCCACAGCGACGTAGTCGCCGGCCTGGTGATCGGCCGCGATGAGAGTCTCCGACAGGCGCTGCGCAAGGAGGGCGAGTTGCACGGCGCCACGCTCGATCCGTTCGCCGCGTGGCTGCTCGTGCGGGGCCTGCGGACACTGGCCCTGCGCATGCGGCAGCACGAGCAGAGCGGGCTGGCCGTCGCGCGGATGCTCGCGGAGCACCCCGCGGTCGCGCAGGTCAACCACCCGGGCCTGGAGACACACCCGAACTACGCGGTCGGTCGTCGGCAGCTTCGTGGCTGCGCCGCGCTCTTCTCTTTTGCTCTGCGCGACCAGAGCAAGGAGGCGACGCACCGCGTGCTGAACCGCCTCCGGCTGTTCTCGATCGGCGTAAGCTGGGGCGGGTTCGAGAGCCTGGCGCTGGGCGGCACGTACTTCGACGCCCCCGACCACAAGCCGACCTGGCTCATCCGTCTCTCGATCGGCCTCGAGTGCGCCGACGACCTGATCGCCGACCTGCGGCAAGCGCTGGAGGACTGACGACATGGCCAAGCGCGGCACGCGACGGCGCCCGGCCAGCGGTGCGGCAGGCGCGCCCGCCGTGCGCGTACGAGGGCGCGACGATCACGGCGAGCCCGCCCGCCCCGCGACGACGGCGGCCGATGCCGCGCTGGAGTCCTACGACAGCCCGCTCGTGCAGCGCTACGCGTCGCGCGAGATGGTCCGCCTGTGGGCGCCGCAGCATCGCCACGCGACCTGGCGGCGCATCTGGCTGGCCCTGGCCGAAGCGCAGCACGAGCTCGGCCTGCCGATCTCGCGCGAGCAGCTCGCCGCCCTCCGCGCCGTCGTGGACCGGATCGATTTCGCCGCCGCGGCCCGCTACGAGCGGCAGACGCGGCACGACGTCATGGCGCACATCCACGCCCTGGGCGACGCGGCCCCGGCCGCACGCGGGATCATCCACCTCGGCGCGACCAGCATGGACGTGGTCGACAACGCGGACCTCGTCCTGATGCGCGAGGCACTTCTGCTTCTGGAGCGACGGCTGGCGGGCGGCGTTGCGAAGCTGGCCACGTTCTGCGAGCGCTATGCCGACCTGCCCACGCTGGGCTTCACGCACCTCCAGCCCGCACAGCTCACGACGGTCGGCAAGCGCGCGGCGCTGTGGCTGGCCGACCTGGCAGCCGACCTGGAGCGGCTCGACGGACTGCGCCGCGGGCTGCGCTGCCGTGGAATTCGCGGGGCGACCGGGACACAGGCGTCGTTCCTGGAACTCCTCAAGTCGCCGGCGCGGGTGGCCCGGCTGGAGCAGAAGTTCACGCGCAAGCTGGGGTTCGAGGCGTGCTACCCCGTGTGCGGGCAGACCTACTCGCGCCGCGTGGACGCGGAGATCGTCTCGGCCCTGGCGCTGCTGGCAGCGGACGTGCAGAAGATGTGCAACGACATCCGCGTGCTGGCCCTGCTCAAGGAGATCGAGGAGCCGTTCGAGCGGGCGCAGGTCGGCAGTTCCGCCATGCCCTACAAGCGCAACCCGATGCTCTGCGAGCGCGCCACGGGCCTGGCCCGCTTCCTCGTCTCGCTCTCGACCTCTCCGCTCATGACGCACGCCGCCCAGTTCCTCGAGCGCACGCTGGACGATTCGAGCAACAAGCGGCTGGTGATCCCGGAGGCGTTCCTGGCGACCGACGCGCTGGCCGTGCTCGTCGAGCGGATCGTCGACGGGCTGGTGGTCTACCCCGCCACGATCCGCGCCCGGCTCGACGCCGAGCTACCCTTCATCGCGACCGAGAACATCCTGATGGCCGCCGTGGCCCGGGGTGGCGATCGACAGGAATTGCACGAGCGCATTCGCCGCCACGCGCACGCCGCCGGGCAAGCGGTCAAGGCGCGCGGTCGCCCGAACGACCTGGTGGAGCGCCTGCGGCGTGATCGTGCCTTTGCCGGCCTGAAGTGGTCGCACGTCATGGACCCGTCGCAGTACATCGGCCTGGCCGCCGCGCAGACCCGCAGCGTCGTGCGCCGTCACGTCCGGCCGCTGCTCGCACGGCTCGACCTGCCGCCGCTCGAGGCGGTCGAACTGCACGTGTAGCGGTCCCGGAAGTCGCGCGGCGGCAGCGAATCCCGGTGTACGCGCGTGCGGGCGGGGCAGATCGCCATTAGTATTCCGGCTGGTGCTCGTACGACGTCGCGCCGGTGCGTGCCGCGCCGCGCCCGCGAGCCGGGCCACAAGGAGCGTTGCTCATGGCGCACGTGAACGAGCTGGAAGCCCCGCCCAGTGCGGCGCAGGATGCCGACGCGGTCGAGATCTCGCGCGTCTGGGTGTCCGAAGGCGGGCTGGAGGTTTCGCTTCGCCTGGGGGTGTTCGAGGATCCGGCGGCGTGGGGCGTCCTGCTGGCCGACCTGGCCCGGCACGTAGCGCACGCGCACCAGCAGCTCGACGGCAGCGACGCCGAGCAGACCCTGGGGCTCATTCGCGATGCGCTCGAAGCCGAGCTGAGCGACCCGACCGGTGCGCCGACGGGCAACCTGTTCGACGTCGACAGCGACGACGACGAACTCGACGAGGACGAGGATGAGGACGACGACGGCGATCCCGACGCCGGCCCCCGGCGTTCGCGCTAGCGAGCTGTCTCACAAGTACTCCCACTTCTCAGGCGCGGTCGGGCGGATCTCCGCGCCCGTCGGCAGGCAGGGACGCCTGTCCCACCCTGCGCATCGTCTCGCTCGCACCGGGCCGGTATCCTGCTGACCATGGCCATTGAACGCGTCTTCACGCAGCCGATCCCGGACGAAGACCGCTTCCTGACCTCGCTCCGTCCGCAGCGCCTGGACGAGTGCATCGGGCAGGGCATCGTCCGCGAGCAGCTCCGCATCGCCGTGGACGCGGCCACGAAGCGCGGCGAGCCGGTGGACCACGTGCTCCTGGACGGCCCGCCCGGCCTGGGCAAAACCACGCTGGCCAACATCATCGCCGTCGAGATGGGTCGCACCATCCGCATCACCAGCGGCCCGGCCATCGTGCGGCAGGGCGACCTGATGATGCTGCTCACGCAGCTCGACACGGGCGACGTGCTCTTCATCGACGAGATCCACCGCCTGGCCAAGGTCGTCGAGGAGTTCCTCTACCCCGCGCTCGAGGACTTCCGCGTCGACTACACGACCGAGAGCGGCGTCGGCGGACGGACCGTCAACTTCGCCCTCAAGCGCTTCACCCTGATCGGGGCCACGACCCGCGCCGGCATGCTCTCGGCCGCCCTGCGCGACCGTTTCGGACTGCACTGCCACCTCCAGTACTACAGCACGGACGAGCTCACGCAGATCGTCCGGCGCAGCGCCCGCCTGCTACAGGTCCGCGCCGACGACCACGCACTCCGCCGGCTGGCCGAACGCAGCCGCGGCACGCCCCGTATCGTCAACCGCCTGCTGCGGCGCGTGCGGGACTATGCGGACGTGCGCGGCGACGGGACGCTCACCGTCCAGACGGTCGACGCGGCCCTCGACATCCTCCAGATCGACCAGCTGGGGCTCGACAACCTCGACCGGGGCTACCTCCTGGCGCTGATGAAGCACTACGACGGCGGGCCGGCCGGCATCGAGGCCATCGCCGCCACCATGGGGCACGAACGCGACACACTCGAAGACGTCGTCGAACCTTACCTGCTCCAGATCGGCTTCGTGATCCGGACGCCGCGCGGTCGCGTGGCCCGCCCAGCCGCCTACGAGCACCTCAAGGTCGCGCCCTCGCGGCGTCTGAGCGACGAGGCGACGCTGTTCACCTGATACAGACGGATTCGACGGGCTGCCCAGCTTCTGCCGCGCGCTGACGCCGCGCGAGGCGGTGATGGGTCCGATCGCCCTGGCAGGCAAGCCGTGGCGTCGGACCTCTGTGTCCGACGATTGATTCGGCCGGGGCTCTGCGTCGGACGCGGAGGTGCGACGCCTCTTCTCTTGCAGCGCGTCACGCGCGACGGGCCGACGCTTCGAGTCTCTGCGAACGGCGCCGCCGACGTGGGCGGTGGGTCCACCTACTGACCCTGCTCGCCCGCGTCACCCTCATCCCCCTTACCACGCTCCTCCCGGGCACGGCGCTTGGCCTGGAGCAGCCGGGACGTGTAGTCCGCCTCGCCCACCGCCGGCTTCTTGCGCGTCGGCGGGGCCACGACTGGCTTCTCGGCGGCGTCAGCCCCGCCCAGCGCGCGAGCCAGGTCCTCACTCGCCTTCGCACTGGCCGCGTCGGCCTCGAAGCGGGCCGACGGCGCCGGTCGCTCGCCCGGCTCTCCCGCCGCCGTGCGGGTCTCGCGCAGGCGCTCGCGCGTGCCCTTGAGCGTGGTCAGCACCGCCGCGGCCTCGCCGCGCGGCTGCCCGCGGCCGGCGATCTCCGCGATGAATCGCCGCACCTTCTGCCAGGCCTCCACGGGGTGGAAGGCGACGCGACGAATGGCCACGTCAAGCAGGAACAGCACCAGCATCCAGCGCAGCAGCGTCTCCCACATCGCATAGCGCCGCTCGGCCAGACGAACCCCCGCGCGATCGTACACCCCCGCCGCCTGCTCGAGTCGCAGCGCCCGACCGTCCGTCCGCGCCCGCAGCGACTCGAGCAACGGCAGGTTGGCCCGCAGGCTGGCGAACTCGGGCGAGTAGGCCACCGACACGCCCGTTCGCACGAGGCCGCTTTGCGTTGCCCCGCTAGCCGTCGCATAGCGGTAGGAGAGACTGACGATGTAGTCGCCGGGCTGCCGCGTCGCGAACTCTCCCTCGTACCGCCCGGGCCCCGTCTGCGTCAGCCGCAGCGGCTCGGCCGTCTGCCGCGGCGTGACGAGCGCGCCGGCCAGGTCCATGAAGTTTACGACGTCGGCGTCCTTGTCCGTCACCTGCACGCGCAGGCGGGCGGCGTTCCCGCTCACCGTCGTGCTGATATCCAGCGCGGCCGACTCCGGCTGACGCGACGCCCAGCGCACCGCCTGGGCCCAGAACTTGCCGAACTGCTCCCAACTGACCCAGGCCGGCCCCCAGCGCGGCCACAGGCCGCTCGTGAATGCGACCGTCTTGCCCAGCCCGACCTGCCAGTGCGCCAGCACCGGGTCCTTGCCCTCGTCCGACTTGCGGACCAGCGGCACGATCGCCGCCGGCTTCGGCGTCGAGAGCACGAAGCCACTCAACCGGGGAACCTGGCGAATCCCGGCGGTGAGCGGCGAGAACGGGTGGTCCAGTGCCGGCGTGAACTCGACTTCCTGGACGAGCGAGCGCCGCACAATCCGCGACTCCTTCACGAAGATCTGCGGGATCTTGCTGTGGTCGTTCGTGCGGTAGAACTTGCCGCCGGTGGCCTGGGCGATGCTGCGAGCCATGTTCTCGTCGATGTAGTGACCGCCGTAGCCGATCGCCACGGTCGAGCACGTGATCCCGTTCGCCCGCATGGTGGCCAGGAGGTCGTCGCGCGGCGGCATCGGGTCGAAGTCGGAGACGACAATCATGTGCTTGACGCCGACGTCGCGGCTGCGGGCCAGGAGCGCCTCGACACCCGGGCGCATGACCTCGTCGAGGTCGGGCAGGTCGCCCTGGTTCATGGCCTTGATGGCGGCGATGATCGGGGTCTTGCTGCCGACTTCCTGGAGGGGGACGACCCAGTCCTTACCCGTGCCGCCGCTCCACTGGTAGGCCAGCACGCCGACGAGGTCGCGGCTGCTGAGCGTGGTGACGGCCTCGATGGCGGCCCGCTCGCCGAGGTAGTTCCCGTCGGGCACCTCGCAGGCGTGCATGACGAGCACGAGCGCGCCCTTGAGCAGCTCGCGGCGCTGCTTGACGTCGCAATCGACCGGCAGGACTTCCTCGACCGGGCTGCCCTGCCAGCCGCCGGCGCCGAAGGCGTCGTCACCGCCAACCATGATCAGCCCCCCGCCCAGCTCACGCACATAGACGGCCAGCGTCTGCCGTTCCTGTTCGCTGAACGCCCCGGCCGGCACGTTCCCCAGGACGATGACCGAGTAGTCGAGCAGGCGGACCTGGTCGAGCGGTCCCTCGCCGGCCACTTCAAGCTCGGCCTCGATTCCCTCGGCCAGCAGCTCGCGCAGGAGAATCCGCCCCGAGGGTTCGGGCTGCTGCTCGTCTTCGACGCTGGTCAGGATCAGCACCTTGGCCGCGCCGCCAACCACGGTGAAGGCCCGCCCGACGTTGTTCTCAGCGATGACGTCGCCGGCGCCATCCTCGGGCACGAACTGGGCCTGGAAGCGGTGCACACCCGCCGCGGAGAGGTCCAGGTCGCGACGCAGGCGATTCGCACCGGGCTCGAGCTCGATCAGCGCGCCCATGCCGGGCCCGTCGGGCTCGAGGTCGACCGGCTGGCCGTCGTGCGAGAGAAACAGCCGTCCGCGCGTGCGGGTCTGCGAGCGCAGGACCGCGTACAGCTTGATGGTCTCGTTGGGCTCGGCCGACGGCGGCGCGACCAGCTCCTCGAACACGACTTCGTTGCGGTGCTCGTAGTCGAGCGGCACGACGTCCACCGGCACGCCGGCCGCGCGGAGCTGCTGCGCCTCCTCCAATATGTCGCCGACGTTCTGATTCCCATCCGACAGCAGGACGAGCCGCGCCATCGTGTCCGAGGGCAGCAGCGCCAGCCCCAGCCGGGCGGCGGCGGCGAGGTTCGTCTGGTCTGGATCACCGGGCGGCGTGATGCCGTCGATCGCCAGAGCCCGGGACGGGAGCTGCTCGACGGTCGCCCCGCCGTCGAACGCGATGACGCCGACGCGGTCGTCGGGTCGACGGCCGTCGGTGGCCCGAACGACGTACTCGAAAGCCGCCCGCTGGAGATTGTCGGGGACGCTCTTCGAGCGATCGAGAAGGAAGACGACCGACATCTCGTCGACGCGCTGGGTCCGCTGGAGCCCCGCGAGCGCGAGGATCATCACCACCACCACGACGACGCGCATCAGCATGGCCACCGCGCGCCGCGCCGGACCCAGCCCGGCCAGCGAGCGGTACGAGAAGACCAGGATGAGGGGGATCAGCGCCAGCAGCGCGAGGTAGCCGGGTGACTCGAAGCGAACCAGTGCCAGCAGCGTCATCAGGTCACCGTCGCCTCGTCGCCGCGAACAACTTGTCCGCGCATCCGTCGCGGCCCACGCGCATACTCTACCGCGCCGTCGCGCCGCCGCGCGACCGACCGCTTCACTGCCAATCCACGCGGGCGGAGTCCAGCACCTGCACCCGGTTGTTGCCCGAGTCGATGACGAAGATCCGGCCCGCATCGTCCGCCTGCACCGCCCACGGGTACGCGAGCTGTCCTGGCCCACGGCCGGCCGCACCCCACGTGCCCAGTGAGCGCCCCTCGCGATCGAATCGCTGGATTCGGTTGTTGCCGAACTCGGCCACGATCAGCGTGCCGTCCGGAAGTCGATCAATGCCGTAGGGGAAGCGCAGCTCGCCGCGGGCCGACCCGCTCCGACCGAACGCGCCGCGGAACGTGCCGTCGAGCCCGAAGCGGCAGATGCGGTGATTGCAAGCGTCCGCAACCCACAGCACGTCGCCATCCACCAGCAGCGACTGCGGCCGCTGCAAACGAGCGGTGCCCGAGTCCCGCCCGCCGAAGCTGAACATATACTCGAACGTGGGCGGGAACTTGGAAATGCGGTCATTGCCGCTGTACTCCGCGACGAAGATGCACCCCTCGGCGTCGACCGCGACGTCAGTCGGGAGGATGAACTGCCCCGGCCCCTCGCCCTGCGACCCAAATCGGGCCGACTCGCGGCCCTCCGAGTCATATACGATCACGCGAAAATAGTGCGTGTCGGCCACGAACACGCGGCTGCGGGCGTCGACCGTGAGCCCCGTCGGCTTGCCGGCGTCCCAGGCGGGCATGCGCCACGCCCGGACGAACGCGCCATCCGCGTCGAACACCTGGACGCGCGCTGCCTTGTCGATGACGTACAGTCGCCCGTCTGGCCCCAGCGCCGCCGCCCGCGGGTAGCTGAACTCGCCCGGCCCCAGGCCCGTTCCCCCAAAGACCCGCAGGACGCCGGCAGGGCCGTCGGCCGGTCGCTGGTCGCAGCCGCCCGCCAGCACCAGACCTGCCAAGATGAACGCCGATCCGGCCGCGCAAGCCCGCATGGCCGCGCGAGCATAGTCCGCCTCCAACTCCCACGCCACGCCGTACGACGCGCGGCGGGCGGAAGGCCGCGCGTCACACCCAGCCGTAGACGCCGTTACCCAGCACGAACCACGTCCCGGCAGCCCAGATCCACGCACCGCACGCCAGCACGGCGACGCCGCGCCAGACGAGCGGCCGCCCGTTGCGCGCCAGGGCGACCAGCCCGACCACCGTCAGCACGACGGCAAGCGCGACGTGGACGACCTGTAGCCCGACGGACGTCAGGAACATCTCGAAGTACGACGCCGCATCGGCCGGCATGGCCCACCGTGGACGCCGGGCGCGCTCAGCAAGGGTCGGGCTCAGGCCCGCCGGTCCGACGGCGCCGGCGTCGATGTACGAGCGGTGGACGAGCAGCTCCGGCGGCGACGCGGGTGGCGCAGCCTGGCCGGAGCCGGCCGTGCCCTCGGTCGGCGTCGTCCCGGTCGCTGCCTCCGCGGACGCTGACGGCTGCACACCTTGCGGCTGCATGGTCCGAAGGTACGCCGCAATGTCACGCAGGTCGTCGTCGGATAGGGTCGGGTTTCCGCCGCGCGGCGGCATCTGCACGTTGGTGGTGTTCGCGGGGTCCCACGGCTGGCGGCCGACCTTCAGGAAGTCGACCAGCTTCGCGTCATCGAGGCCGGCAACGAACACGTTGCCGCGCAGGTCGCGCCCCGAGCCGACCACGCCCTCGCCCGTGACCCCGTGGCAGGTCGCGCACGTGTTCATGTAGAGCGTGCGCCCCTTCGTCGCGCTGACCTCCCGCTTCGCGCTGGCCGAGGGCGCCGCGGCGGCGATGGCTTGCGTTCCTGTCGGTGCCCCAGGTACGCGACGCGGCAGTTTCACCCCGAAGTGGGCGGCAACGTAGCGTTCGTTCGGCCGAAACCGCTCGCCGGGCATGAGCCGCCGGGCGGACTTGCTGTCCAGGTCGATGCCGAGCACGACGGCGAACCCGAGCCCGCCGAGCAGCGCCACGACCAGCGCCGCCGCCGCCCCGCGCGGCCGATCCCGCCACAGCGCGAGCAGTCCCCACAGCGCCGCCACGCCAGACAGCGCGAGCGCCGCGGCCATCAGCAGGCCGCGTTGCTGGTTGACCAGGCGCCGGCCCCACACGAACGCGTCCGGGTGCTGCACCTGCTGCGTGAGTACCAGGACGGCCGCGCCCGCCACCAGGAGCAGGTCGAGCAGCAGGAAGACCCCGATGTCGCCGGGGCGGAGGCCCACGGCGCGGATCGCCTCCGCAACCCACGCGGCCGGGCGCGGCGAGCCGCTCGCGGTCTGCTGCGGGGCGGCAGGAACGAGGTGGCCGTCGGGCGCTCCCGAAGCGGGCAGATTCAGCGTACTCACGGGGTGGAGTCCTCCTTCTCGTTGGGCGACGAGGGGGCGGGCGGCAAGACCAGCGCCGGCAGGTCCGCCAGGCGGACCACGCTGCCGGGGTATCGCTCCCGCAGCCGCTCGGCCGCCTCGCGCGAGCCAAGCGCGGCAACGTGCGAGGCCATGGGCGTCTCGAGCCGCTCGCTGTGGACGAAGAACGCCTCGCGCGCATCGAGCCAGGCGCGCGAGTCGAAGTCGCGAACGTAGAGCGTGGCCGGGCCGGCGCCGGCGGGCAGCTCGCGCTGGTGACGCAGCGTACAGTTGATGTCGTCGAAGATGGGTTTCTGAACGCCGTCCGGGGTCTCGAAGACCAGTGCCGATGCGAAGCGCTCGTCGCTGACCAGCATCCCGCAGGCCACGCACTCCACTGAACCGGGGTTGAACGTCGGCGGCGACAGGTCGCGCGAGCGCCCACAGCCGATCGCGAGAACCACGACCGCCGCCGTCGCCAGCCGCGCAGTGGGTCTCATCGCACGCTCCGTCGCGAGAAGATCAGCGTCGCCGCGGCCATCGGCAGGATGATCCACGCGACCAGAATCCCGCCCATGATCCACGGCAGCCGCGCTCCGTACGTGTCGGCGGCGTACAGCCCCGCGGGCCCGAGCAGGTCGAGCGAGCGCTGGATTCCGCTGACCGCCAGGAGCTTGAACACCTGCACCGGGTTGGCCAGCGCCGCGGCCAACAGCTCGCTGCTGGACAGCCGCAGCGCGACCGTGCCGGTCATCAGCCCGAGGTCACCCAGAAAGACCAGGGCCAGCCAGGTGAAGATCGCCAGCCCGATCGCCAGGGCGCTGCTTCGCGCGAGCGTCGAGATGAGCACGCCCACACTGAGCATGGCCCACGCAAGCAGGACACTGAAACCGAAGATCGACAGGTAGCGCCACAGGCCGCCCGAGCCGCCCCGAAGCCCCAGCAGCAGCGCCGTCACCCCGAATCCCAGCGCCAGCGCCGCCAGCAGCGCGATCGCCGTCCCGGCGAACTTGCCCCAGAGCACCTCGATGCGGCGGACCGGCTGGCAAAGCAGCGCTTCGAGCGAGCCGCGCTCGCGCTCCGGCGCGATGCACGCCGCGCCGGTGGTCAGCGCCATCAGCGGCACGACCAGGAGCACGAGGTTGACCAGGCTGGCGGCCGTCCGCCCGAAGCCGGCGAAGCCGTAGCGCCCGGTTCCGGCCAGCGCAACGTACGACAGCGTCAGCGACAGGACCGCGAAGCACAGCGCATACAGCAGGAACCAGCGGTTCCGAACCGCGGCGCGGACCTCGCGCCCAGCCACGAGGGCAACGACGCGGGCCGCGTCCAACCACTCGCTCGGCAGACGTGGATTGCTCTCAAGCGGTCTCGTCGACACCGGCTGCCTCGCTTTCCACTTCGAAATCCACAACCGCGCAGCCCGCCTCGGCCAGCACGCGCAGCGGCTCGGCCTTGCGCGTGGCCGACACTTCCACGAGCAGGGCGCGGCAGTTCGTCTCGACCTTGAAGCCCGCCGTCCGCAGCGCCGCGACCGCGACACCCCAATCGCTCGCTGCGAGCGGAATCCGCAGCGTGCAGCGCGGCGTGCGCTGTGCCAGGAACTCGCTTGGCGGCAGGTCGGCCACGACCTTGCCGCGTTCCAGGACCACCACGCGATCCGCGACCAGCGCCACCTCTTCCGGCCGGTGTGTCGTGAAGACGATCGTCTTGCCCGCCGCACGCAAGCCGGCCAGCAATTCCAGGAACTGCCGGCGGGCGCGGGCGTCGAGATTCGACGTGGGCTCGTCGAGCAACAGCAGCGGCGGGTCGCCGAGCAGCGCGATCGCCAGGGCGAGCCGCTGCTTCATCCCGCCAGAGAGCGCGCGGACGCGCTTGGCCGACTGGGGCGCTAGTCCAACGCGCTCCAGGACGACGTCGGCCTGGGCCACTGGCACGCGTTTGAGCCGCGCGAAGAAGGCGACCGTCTCGCGCGTCGAGGCGTCGGCGGCAAGGGCGAACTCCTGGGCCACGTGGCCAATGAGCCGCCGGGCGGACTTGCCCTGTCGGCGGGCATCGATGCCGGCGACGCGCAGCTCGCCGTGACAGCGGTGCAGCCCCAGCACGCACTTGATGAGCGTGGTCTTGCCGGCCCCGTTCTCCCCCCACAGCGCCACGGACGAGCCCGGCGTGACATCCAGATCAACGTCCGCGACGGCGGCGTATCGACCGAACTCCTTGCGCACGCCGCGAAGCGAGAGCATCATCACGCTGTCTCCGCTGGTCGGCACGGCAGCAGACTGCCGGGCAGCGTCCGGCGTGGGCGTCCCGGGTGCGTGCGGCACAGGTGCGCCCGCGGGCCCGGCGGCGCCGGCCCGATCCGCCGTTCGGCGGCGCCAGGCCAGCGCGCCGAGAGCCAGCAGCGCTCCGCCGGTCGCCGACAGCGACCAGTCCGCATGGCTGGGTACGGTCATGGTGGCAATCTCCAGGGGCCGCATGAGCGGCGCCTCGTCGACGATCTTCGGCTGCGGCCGCACAATCGGGAACGCGCGCGAGGCAAGCTCGATAGCCTGCTGGGCGGGGCTGTAGAGGAAGAGCCGCAGCTTCGGCTCGCGGTCGATCAGGTTCTCGAACAGGCTCATCGCCCGGTAGGGCACGTCGCCAATGCCGTCCCCCCCGGCGTCGTAGCCGACGTAGTCGCTCCAGTAATTGCCACGGCCGTCGACCGCGAAGGCGTTGTCCACGACCGCCCCGCCGCCAAGGATCGCGACCTGCTCGATGTTCTCCAGGAACGTGTTGTCGGTGAAGTGGTTTCGCCGCGCGCTGGGCAGCAGGGCCAGCGCGATGTCGTTGTAGGCGACCACGTTCCGCCGGATCTCACCGCGTGTATCGACGCGCAACTGGGCCCCATCGACGTACAGGCCGACGCGATTGGCCGCGACGACGTTCTCCTCGATGACAACGTCGTCCATGTCCTTCAGGCCCAGCCCGTAGCCGCTGGGGCCGCGATTGCGCAGCATGAGATTCCGGCGAACCGCGACGCCGCGGCTGTACATCAGGTACACGCCGACGGAGTTGTCGCGCAGCTCGTTCTCCTCGACCACGCTGTCGTAGGCATACATGAAGTGCAGACCGTAGCGGCCGTTGCAAACCAGGTTGCCGACGATGTGCGTGCCGCGGGAGTACCACACGACCACGTCGCGCACGCCATCGATGACATTCCGCTCCAGGCGACAGGCGTGACTGTTCCACAGGCGTAGCCCGTCGCCGCGCCGACCGGGGCTCAGCGGCTTGCCGCGCAGCGTATTGCCGCGCACCACCGACTCGTCCGCGTCGCGCAGGATCATGCCGACGAGCACGTCCTCGAGCACGCAGTCCTCGATCGTGGCGCGCGGTCGGCTGACCAGGATGCCGCAGTTCTCGCGGTCCAGACTGTCCCCGCTGCCGCGCAGCACCAAGCCGCGCAGCGTCACGTCCGGCGCCGAGATGTGCACGATGTCCCCCTCGCCCGCCGCGTCGAGCACCGCCCCGGGCTGCCCGACAACGGTCAATGGGCGGTCGATCAGGAGCGGCGCCGCATAACGCCCCGGCGGGATCGTCACCGTGTCGCCGGCCTGGGCAGCGTAGACGGCGGCCTGCGGATCAAAGCCGCCGGCGCCCCGTGCGTCCGCCTCGGCCAGCCGGCAAGCCAGCAGCAGCGCGGCGCCGATGGCCCCTGCTCGTGCGGCCGCCGCCGCGCGCCGCCGCGCGAGCAGCAGCGGCCGGTACGCCGCGCGATGGAACCACAGAGCCACCAGCACGACGGCCGCCGCGACCGCTGAGAGCAGCAGCCCGTCGCCCGGCTTGGCGACAGTTCGGAATTGCCCGATGAAGCCCTCGCCAAGGACGGGCGGCACGAACGGCTTGATCGAGCTGGACAGGGCGGCGGCTGGATCGAGATTGGTCCCGAAGTGAGCCATCCACAAGTGCAGGTCGATCAGGAAGCCCGCCGGCCAGAGCACCGCGGGCAGGGCGACCACCGCGGCCCAGGGACTGTGGATGAAGATCGCGGCACACAGGAGCAGCGCCAGCACGCCCACCAGGAGCGCCGAGGCGTGGCGCTCGAGCTGCGCGGCCTCGTTGAGGGGGCGCATGCCGATGTAGTGATTCAAGCCGTCGATCTCGCGCACGTCTCCCTCGAGGCGGTTGAGGTACGCGACGACCTTCAGCCCCTTGGGGTATTGCGGGGCGTACAGCTTCATGCCCCAGTAGGGCAGAAAGAACGAGTAGGTCAGCAGGCCCGCGGCCAGCAGCAACAGCCCGCTCGGCAGCAGGTAGCGCCAGCGGTGCGCGCGGAACTCCTGGGGCGAGACCCGCGGACCGACGACCGACTCCATCGCCGTCACAGCGCCAGCTCCGTTTCTTCGTCGGACGCGGAGGTCCGACGCTACTGGGCCTCGTCGGACGCGGAGGTCCGACGGTACAAGCGCCCGCGAACGGCGCTAGTCACGCACCAGAGCACTCTCGGTGTCCTCGGCGTCGGCCCGCGCAGTGGCCGCGGGCTCGACCAGCAGGTAGCCCATCATTTCCAGGTGCAGCGCCGAGCAGAACTCGGAGCAGTACCAGGGGAGCGTGCCGGCCTTCGAGGCCGTGAACCGGAACGTGGCCGTCTCGCCCGGCTCGAGCGAGAGGTTGACGTTGTAGATGGGCAGCGCGAAGCCGTGGATCGCGTCCTCGGTGCGCTCGAGATTCGTGATGCGCCAGGTGACCTTGTCGCCCTGGCGGATGCGCACGTGCTCCGGCGAGAAGTGGCTGCGGGTGGCGGTCATCATGATGGTGACCCGGTCGCCGTCGCGCGTGACGCCCTCGCCGCCCGCCTTCGGCGCCGTCGATTCGACGGCCTGCTTGTGCGGATCCCAGCCGATCTCAGGGTAGATGCTCCAGGCCTTGAGCTTGTCGGCCTTGATCATCTGGGCGTAGTGCGGCTCGCCAACGCCCAGCGGCATGTCGTAGAGCACCGGCATCCGCTCGCCGGGCTGCGAAATGTCCAGGAGCTGGAGGTTCTGCGGGTACAGCGGCCCGGTCCGCAGGAAGCGGTCAATTGACCACTTGTTCAGGGCCACGAAGTACTTGCCGTCCGGGCTGGCCGTGTCACCCTCGGCGGCGCAGACGTGCCCGACGTTGTACTGCACGTTCGTCTTGGTCACGAGCTTCCAGGGCGTCTCCTTGTGCAGAGCCTGGTACGACCCGCCCAGCGTCCAGCGGGCGATCGCGCTGTCCAGGAACAGCGACGTGTAGGCGTAGCCCTTCTCGTCGAACACCGTGTGCAGCGGCCCGAGCCCCAGCTCGACCTGGGCCTCCTTGGTCGCGTCGTAGTCCAGCACCGGCACGCCGTACGGATCCGGCTTCCACTTCTTCTCGTCGATGGCTTTCTTGATGCGGGCGATGCTGTAGATGGAGACGTGCGGGTCGAGCTTGCCGCCCACGACGATGTACTCGCCCTTCGGCGTCACGTCGACGCCGTGCGGACTCTTGGGCTCGGGCGTGAAGTACAGCAGCCCCTCGTCGATCGAAGTCTGGAGCGTAATCACGGCGAAGTCCCGCATCTTCTCGACCTTCCCGGCCTTGAACACCTCGACCGCCTTGCGCCAGGGGATGATGTGCAGGTAGTCATTGTCCCGCTGGCTGACGCCCGCCTCGAACCACGGGCTCTTCCCGTCCACGTTCCCGGTGGCCAGCTCGGTGTTGATCGAGTTGCCGAAGATCCAGCCGTCGCTCTCGAACTTGCCACAGTCGAACAGGTCCTGCCAGTACGGCGGCAGCTCCATCGCGAACGACTGGCTGACGTCGATGCGCCCCTTCTCCCGGTCGAACTTCCAGAAGGTCACGAACCCCCGGTACGCCTCCTGGTACTCCTCGATGGAGGCGTACTCCCAGCCGCGCGGCGTGCCGTACTGGCCGCCCTCGATGACGTACTCGGAATTCGGCGTCACGAAGCAGCCGCCGTGGTCGCTGATGGCGACCGGGTTCTTGACGATCTGCTTGGTCTCGAAGTCGCGCAGGTCGATCACGGCAACGCGCGAGTTGGCCTTGTCGGCGATGAAGAGGTACTGGCCGTCGTACTCGCCGTTGGTCTCGCTCAGGCCCGGGTGGTGCGTGTCGGCCCAGCGAATCTTCATGTCCTCGAAGTCGCCGCCGGCCAGCACGTCCTCGCCCACTCCGAATCCGTAACCCTGCCAGGGCTCGGGCGTGAATACGCCGATCGTCTTGAGGAGGCGCATCGAGGGCACGCCAATCGCGAAGACCTGCCCGCTGTGCCCGCCGGACGCGAACATGACGTACTCGTCGTGCTTGCCGCTGGGCATGTAGGTCTTGAGCGCCGCAACCACGTCAGCCGGCGTCAGGCCCCGCTCGCGGGCCACCTGATCGGCTTCGCTCGACCCGCCCGCCGCCGCCCGCTCGGGCGCGGCCTGGCGGCTGGCGCGGCCCTGCCCCTCGTCCTCGTCGTCGAAGTCCACGCCCCGGTCGCAGCCGGCCAGGAGTCCGACCGTCACGAGGCCCGGCAGCGCTACCCGCATCCAGTGGTTCATGGCGTTCCCTTTCGCTCCAGCGGCCCGGGGGGCCGGGCCAGGTCCGACGAATGTGTACAGGTGGGTCCACCTGTCTACTTGACACGCCCAGTATGCGCGGCCAAAATGTGGATGTCAACGTCCACCTGTCTAACTTTTTTCGCAGGCGGCGTGGACGGCCGGAGCCCAGCGTGATCTCCATCACCGCCGAGTACGCCCTGCGCGCGGTCGTCTTCCTCGCGCGACAGCCCGACCGCGCCCACACCACCCACAGCGTCGCCGCGGGCACCCACGTCCCCGCCGGGTACCTCTCCAAGGTCCTCCAGGCCCTCACGCGGGCCGAGCTCATCGCCTCCGTGCGCGGTATCTACGGCGGCTACCAGCTCGTTCGCCCCCCCGCCTCCCTCAGTGCCCTCGAGGTCATCAACGCCGTCGACCCCATTCGCCGCATTCGCAAGTGCCCGCTCGGGCTGAGCACGCACGGCGAGCGGCTCTGCCCCCTGCACCGCAAGCTCGATTACTCGATCGCCCTGGCGGAGGAGGCCTTCGCGACCACGTCCATCGCAGAGCTCGCCGCGGAGTCCTCCGAGAGCGAGTTCTGTCCGTTCCCTGTCGCCGCGCCGCCGGCCGCACCCGCGCCGCAGGCCACGCCCCGGTCGGAGAGCCCGCGCTCGAACGGCCCCGCGTCCAACCCCCGCGCACGTCGGCCCAAACGGAAGAAGCCGCGCTGAGCCAGGGACAAGCACGATGCCCGCGCAGTCCTTCGACATTCCTCCGTCGCGTTACGAAGCGCTGATCGACTGGGAGAAGCGACTCGCCAACGAGGCGCCCCTCTTTCGAGCGCTCTTCGCGCGGCATCGAGTGCAGCGCGTGCTCGATGCCGCCTGCGGCACGGGGCGGCACGCGCGGATGTTCCACGAGTGGGGGCTGGCCGTGGAGGGTGCCGACGCCAGCCCGGCGATGATCGAGCAGTGCCGCGCGAACTACGGAGAGTCGCCCACGCTTCGCTGGGTCGTGCGGCGCTTCGAGTCGCCGCCCGACCCGGAAGCGCCGTTCGACGCCGCCGTCTGCCTCGGCAACTCGCTGGCCCTGGCCCCGGACATGGCCGCGGCCGAGGCGGCGATTCGCGCGATGCTCGGCGCGATCGCCGAGGGCGGCGTCTGCGTACTACAGGTGCTCAACCTGTGGGCGCTGCCGAGCGGGCCGTGCGTCTGGCAGAAGTGCGTGACCGCGAGGCTCGACGGCGAGCTGCATGTGCTGGTGAAGGGCGTGCACCGCGTGGGCGATGCGGGCTACGTCGAGATGATCGATCTCACCCTGCACGATGGCGGCACCAGGCCGGCCTACGAATCGACGCGCTGGCTGGGCATCGACCCCGATTGGCTGGTCAGCGCGGCGCGCGCCGCGGGGGCGCGGAGTGTGCAGCTCCTGGGGGGCTACCAGTCGCAGCCCTACGCGCGCGACACGAGCACCGACCTCCTGGCCGTGATCGAACGCTGACTGAGCAACTGAACCTGAGGGGGCGCCGCGGACCGTTCCGCAGTGTGTCCGGCAGCTTCGACCAAACCCCGCGCTCGTCGGCATGAAGGGCTGCCTGTCCGTCGATTGCAGTCCATCTGCTTCAACCAGCGTCGCGCTCGGCAGCCCCAAGGGCTTCACGTCCGTCGATTGCAGTCCATCTGCTTCAACCAGCGTCGCGCTCGGCAGCCCCAAGGGCTTCACGTCCGTCGATTGCAGTCCATCTGCTTCAACCAGCGTCGCGCTCGGCAGCCCGAAGGGCTGCACGTCCGTCGATTGCAGCCCATCTGCTTCAACCAGCGTCGCGCTCGGCAGCCCGAAGGGCTGCACGATCGTAGCCGGGGGCCAGTCCGCCGAAGGCGGACGCCGCCCCCGGTCAACGCACCGAGCGTGAACACGACCCTGAAAGG